>JAWXBT010000123.1:0-7123 GCA_034440315.1 bacterium | reverse complement strand
ATTATAATGGTCACATGACATAGCTAAACCTTAATTAATTTATCGTTTTTAGATCTAATCAAATATAGATACCTTTATCAACACTATAACTCCCAGAAATGAGGATATTTGTATAGAAAACAATATTAATGTAGCATCTCATCCCCAACTCTAGGAAAACCTTAAGTTTTTAGGTCAAATGCACTATGTTTTCAAATTGTGATATCGCTGCCGCATTAAAATCCGGAGAGCTAGTCATAACTCCATTTTCTCAAAAAGGGATCGAATCAGCAGGCCTTAATCTTCATTTGGGTTCTGACATTTTAAAACCTCTTCCTGGAGTCGTCATTGATGTGAGAAATAAGATCCTTCCTCAGTATCAAGAGTTTAGAATTGAAGATAACACACCTTATAGACTTGAACCTCAGGAGTTTATATTAGGACATACCCTTGAAAAAGTTACTGTTGGACCACAATTAGGATTTTTCATTGAGGGTCGTTCGACCTTAGCTCGAGTAGGATTGACTGTAGTAAAAACTGCTATGTTAGTTCAACCAGGACATAGTGATCGAACAATTACTTTGGAACTTGCTAATCACGGTCCAAATCCTATCTTGCTTTATCCAAAAATGAAGATCGCTAAAGCTGCACTTTTCAGATTGAATTCTCCAAGTACACTTCTCTACGATCAATCTGGTGGCAAATATAAAAATCAACAAACAGTTGGCAGACCAATCTTTGTCGATGAATTCATGCCTGAGTAAATTAAAATTCTTCTAGTCTAACTCCCGATTCTCAGTGACAAATGCCTTAACATACCAACTATCTGAAATAGCTAGGTCTTTCCATGTTTTTTCCCCTAATAATTCTTCACATATCTGTCGATATTACTAAAGTATAAATTTCAGAAACTAAAAGTCAGTAATGATAGATCCTCTAAGGATATCAATGGGGTATCTTTTTAGCTTTTAAAAAAAGTATTTTAGATGATTAAAAAAGCAACTTCTTATCTAAGTCTTAAGACTAAAGCTACTTTAGTGATATCAATTATTGTAACTGCCATTTTTGCTTTATATCTCTGGATATCTTCTGCCGTAATTTTACGAAATCTTGAATCAAGCCTAGAAACAAGAGGGCATCTTGGTGCATCAATTCAAGCAAAAGCCCTTGCCAATCCACTGTGGGATTTTGATATTGAGCAAATCAATAAAACTATCTCAGCCTTTTCCGATGATCCTGATTTTGCAGCAGTTGAAGTTGTCTCAGATATGGGTCACTTGCTAGCACAAAAAGGTGAAGTAAATAAATCTAAAAATCAAATCCAAATTGAAAGAGAAATTCAATATGTACTGGGTTCAGAAACTAAAAAAATTGGAACTCTAAAACTATATCTTACAAAGAAATCTTTAAACGAAAAAACCAACTACTTAATAAAATTTGCATTATTATCATTGGCTGTAATTATCCCAATAATATTTTTCTCTATTAGTTTCTCTCTTAAATTAATCACTAAACCACTTATTAGAATCATTGAAGCAATGGAACTATATGCTTTTGGTTTTAGAAACATTCAGATTGAAGATATTGAGTCTGATGATGAAATTGGAAAACTATCAAAGACTTTTGTTCAAATGAGAAAAGATATTGATCAGTCTAATTCAGAACTTGAACTAAAAGTAGAATCACGAACCAGAGAACTAAAAGAAGAAAAACTTCGTGCTGAGCAAGCCAATATCGCTAAAAGTGAATTTTTAGCCAATATGAGTCACGAGATCCGAACTCCTATGAACGGCATTATTGGTATGATCGATCTTATGTTGGAGTCAGGACTATCTCAAGTTCAATCAAACTATGTTGAGACTGTGCAAAGATCTGCCGAGGAACTTTTACGAATTATCAATGAAATACTAGATATTTCTAAAATAGAAGCTGGAAAAATAACAATTGAACCAATTTCTTTTGATCTTCTCAGCTCTCTTGAACAAATCTCTAGCCTATTTGCTCTTAGATCTAAAGAGAAAAACATTGATTTTAGAGTGGAATTTGAACCTGGCACGCCTCGTTATGCAATCTCAGATCCTACAAGAATTCGACAGATCTTAATCAATCTTCTCGGCAATGCAGTCAAGTTCTCTTCTGAAGGTTCTATAACTTTGAAAGTGCTCATGAAAGCATTCACTGCGGATACTGATGTTGCAACATTACGATTCGAAATTGAAGACACCGGTATTGGTATTGCTGAAAATAAACTCGAATCAATTTTTCAACCTTTTACTCAAGCCGATAATTCAACAACTCGTCATTATGGAGGAACTGGATTGGGATTAACTATCTCAAAAAAATTAGTTGAGTTAATGGGTGGACAAATTGGTGTAACAAGTAAAATAGATCACGGTTCAACATTTTGGTTTGAGATTCCAATATTAATCTCAGACAAAGAACGAGAAGAACAGTTCTCCCTATGGTTAACAAAACTAGATAATATGAATTTAGCTATTGGCTTAAATTCAGAACGTGAACGTCTTGCTGTAATAAAATACTTAGATTGTTGGTCAGTAAAATATAATGTTTCACAAGACAACCAATCATTTGAGAATTTATTCAAAAACTCTCAAAATCAATTTGATGTTGCATTAATTGATTATGAGTGGCTCAAGAACGATTCCTTCTTGATTAATCGAATTAAATCACTCTCTCCTTCGATTCAGATAGTATTAATTTCTTCAATAAATGCTGGGGTTGTTCTTACAAAAATTAAAGAGTTGGGGGCAGACCACTTTTTAATTCGTCCATTCTTTCCACATGTCTTAAGAGAAGTATTACAAACTGTGCAAGAAGATAAAAAATCTGGAAAACATACCGATTTTACTGCTTTAGAAAATAAGAATACCCAAAAGACAGACTTTAAAAATGATCTCTCAAAGACTCCTACAAAAGTACTAGTTATCGAAGACAACACAATTAATCAGAAAGTTATTATTGCAATGCTTTCAAAATTGGGTTGTGAGGTTGAACTTGCTACTAATGGTTCTGAGGGTGTTGAGAAAGCATCCTTGAATGATTTTGATATTGTCTTTATGGATTGTCAGATGCCTGAAATGGATGGATATGAAGCCACACGACTTATCAGAGAACATGAGAAAATCTCGGGTAAACATAACATTATTGTTGCCCTTACAGCTAATGCTATGCAGGGAGATCGAGAGAAATGTTTAGAGGCTGGGATGGATGACTATGCGAGTAAACCTTTAAAAAAAGAAGATATACTTAGAATATTGCAACATTCAAAAAATTCTTTGACACTACCCTAAGCATTACTTGGTTTACCAATTGGATAATTTCTTGTAAAACAAGCATCGCAAAAAGAGCCCTCACTAGATTCAACTGCACGATAAAGTCCTTCAAGACTTAAATAAGAAAGTGAATCTGCATTTATAAATTTGCAGATCTCTTCAATATTCATATTTGCGGCAATCAATTGATCTTGGGTTGGCGTATCAATACCGTAATAACAAGAACCTTTAGTTGGTGGAGCTGTAATTCTAACATGGATCTCTGAAGCCCCAGCTTCTCTCAACATTGAAATAAGTTTTTTAGTAGTGGTGCCTCTGACTATTGAATCATCAACTACAATAATTTTTTTACCAGTTAATAAATCTCTATTGGCATTGTGTTTTACTTTTACTCCGAAATCTCGAATCGATTGTTTAGGCTCAATAAAAGTGCGGCCAATATAATGGTTTCGAATCAAACCAAGTTCCAAAGGAATACCGGATTGATCTGAATATCCGAGAGCAGCAGTGACTCCAGAATCTGGAACTGGCACAACATAGTCAGCTTTAACTGGTGCTTCTTTAGCTAACTCTCGTCCCATTGCTTTGCGCATCTTATAAACATTTTTTCCGAATACATTTGAATCAGGTCTAGCAAAATAAACATATTCAAATATACATGGAGTTTGTTTAGTTTTGGGTAATGGAAAGTAACTCTTAATTTCCTTTTCGCCATAAATCTCAAGAACTTCGCCAGCTTCTACATCTCTAATAAACTTCGCTCCAATCAGATCAAAAGCGCAGGTTTCAGAAGCTAAAACATAACTGCCATTAAGTTCACCTAAAACAAGTGGTCGAAAGCCATTTGGATCTCGTACTGCCACCATTCTGTCATTAAATAAGATTAAAAGAGCATAAGCACCCTTAATTTGTTTGCAAGTTGCGATAACGGCTTCGACAGCTGAAACATTTTTAGCATTTCTTGCAACAAGATGCAGGATGGCTTCAGTATCAGAAGTAGCCGAGAAAATTGCACCTTCTGAAATTAAATGCTTTCGTAATTCACCGGCATTTATCAAATTTCCATTTTGCGCTAGTGCAACTCTGCCACTTGAGATTTCAGCTTGAAACGGCTGCACTTCTGCAACATTATTTTCACCTGCAGTTGGATAACGTACGTGCCCCATTGCGCAGGATCCAGGCAACTTAGAAAAATCAAAGTCTCGAAAAACATCGGCTACATGGCCTAAGCCTTTATGAATAAAAAGACTTCCTGTTGCTCTATCTACTGAGGAGATGCCCGCACCCTCCTGACCTCGATGTTGTTGAGCATAAAGCCCAAGATACGCCAAATTGGCAGCTTCTTTATGATTCCAAATACCGATTAGGCCACATTCCTCTATAAAGGCATCACCGAGTTCTTTTTTAACAAACTGCATATAAATTTTAAAACAAAATATTTAAATTAAATTATTAAGACCTGTGCGCCAAGCATTCTCAGCTATCTTTAAATCAAGTTCTGCAAAACCAGAAATAATAATTTTGTCTCCTCCTACTTTTCCTTCAACAGAGATTGAAATATTATTTTCTTTTACTAACCTTCTAACTTCAGCTTCTCTTTTTGAATCACAAGAAATTATGTAACGAGCTGCAGTTTCAGAGAATAAAAGCGCGTCTCTTCTCAAACTGATTGCACCATCTCTTTTGAAAATTTCTTTACAACTTTTAACAGAAGCACCAATTGTCCCATATCTGCTTAAACAACTTTCACTGAAAGCAACAGCAAGTCCACCAGCAGAAATATCATGACATGAGTTAAGCAAAGACTTTTCAATAAGATTTCTGATTAATGTCGCAGTACGTATTTCAAGTTCATAATTTAAAACGGGCAGCTGTCCCTTCTCTATGTTCGCAATTTGAGCCATGTACTCAGAGCCGCCCAACTCATCATATGTATCACCAATAACAAATATAATATCTCCTTCTTTACAAAAATGACTTCCGCGAGCTTTTGAAGCATCTTTAATGAGTCCAACAGTTGCAATCATTGGGGTAGGAAGTACGGCTGTTCCCTTTGTCTCATTGTAAAGACTTGCATTCCCACTTACGATAGGCACTTTTAATGCTCGGCAAGCATCTCCCAATCCCCTAATGCCTTGAGCAATTTGCCACATGCCCTCAGGCTTATCTGGACTACCGTAATTTAAACAATCTGAGATTCCGATTGGAGTAGCACCAGTTGCAGAAATATTTCTATACCCTTCTGCAACGCTTAGAGCCGCACCTTGGAAGGGATTAATACCACAATATACAGAATTACAATCAAGTTTCATTGCAATTCCTTTTTCAATACCAGCTGAATTTTTTACCCGTATTACACCTGAATCAGATCCAGGATGTACTACTGTGTTAGATCGTACCGTTGAATCATATTGATCATAAACAGCTTGTCTTGAGCAAAGATTAGGACTGGAAATTAATTTAAGCCAAACAGCAGATAGATCTTTTGGTTCTTCAATCGTACTAACATCAAAATTTGCATTCTCTTTAAATGCAAGTGGCTCTTCTTCAGGTAATGTATAATGAGGTGCGCTATTGACTAAAATATCAACTGGCATTGAAGAGATCAGTTTTTCGTGCCAATAGAGATCTCCAGTATCTCCTGGAATTACTTCTCCGATTTTTATAGCATCCAATCCCCAATGATTAAAAACATCTATGATTTCTTGTTCCCTGCCTTTTTGAACAATTATAAGCATTCTTTCCTGGGATTCAGAAAGCATAATCTCATAAGGATTCATTCCCTCTTCTCTTTGCGGAACTAGATCTAAATCAAGCCTGACTCCTGTTCCTGCCCTGGAAGCAGTTTCATATGTTGAACTTGTTAATCCAGCTGCTCCCATATCTTGAATACCAACCACAGCATCAAGCTTCATAATTTCTAAACATGCTTCGATTAAAAGTTTTTCTTGAAATGGATCTCCGACTTGCACAGTGGGACGTTTAGAATCAGAATCATCCCCAAATTCCTCAGAAGCCATTGTTGCGCCATGGATACCATCACGACCAGTCTTTGAGCCCGCATATAAAATGGAATTTCCGACACCTGAAGCACTACCTAAAAATATTTTATCTTTATCAACTAAGCCCAAAGCAAAAGCATTAACTAAACAATTTCCGTTATAAGATTTATGAAAATAAAGCTCCCCTGCAACCGTTGGAACTCCAACACAATTGCCATAATCGCCTATTCCAGCTACTGCACGGCTTAATAAATATGGTGTTCTTGAATTACTTACTTCACCGAATCGCAATGCATTCATAAGAGCTAAAGGCCGCGCTCCCATCGTAAATACATCTCTTAAAATACCACCAACTCCAGTAGCTGCACCTTGGTAAGGTTCAATAAAACTCGGATGATTATGACTTTCAACTTTAAAAGCTATTGCCTGACCATCCCCTATATCTACTACCCCAGCATTTTCACCTGGGCCGTGAATAACTTGTGGTCCTGTGGTTGGCAAAGTTTTTAAATGTACTTTGGTACTTTTGTAGGAGCAGTGTTCAGAATATAGAGCAGAAAAAATTCCTAGCTCTAAAATATTAATTTCACGAGCAAGAAGTTTTGTGATTGATCTAAACTCAGCTTCTTTCAACCCACATTTATGTGCATCTGAAAGTTTTGCAATTCGAATCCATTCAGGTTCAGAGGTCTGCTTCATTCACTTCCTTCACTAAAACATCTATTCTATTATTATAAGATTCTCGCTGAAATGCTGTAAAATCAACCCCTTCTGGAATTTTTTTTTATTGTAAAAATTCTAATAAATATTTTGATGTCAATATCAAATATTTGTAGACTCGTACGTGTT
>JAWXBT010000122.1:0-3444 GCA_034440315.1 bacterium | reverse complement strand
ATTCTAAAGAATCTTAGGGAATTTCAGTTCACCGGTGAAAAGGTCTTATATTGGTTATCAGCAAAGCGAACTATCTTAAAGTCTCACCTTCTTTAAGTAAGAAAGAATTTCATTTAAAAATCAACCACCTTGAAAAGCACGCACCACTTCTATGGAATCTTTTTCTTTTAACTCAGTGTCTTGCCATTTAGATTTATCAATAATATTGCCATTTAATGCAACAGCAACTCCAAATTCTAGTGAGGGCAAACTTAGACTAAGTAATAGGTCAATGAGGTTAGCCTTTTCAATAATAATTTTTTCTTGATTATTAACTACTACTTTCATATACCTTACTTTTTAAAAAGATCGTCTAGATCGGATATAGAATCCAATTTGTTCTTGGTTCCTAAATTACCTCTTTGTCCCTCATATATTTTAAAATAATCACAAAGATTACTTCTATCTTTATCTAAAACCCTTTCGGCTTGGGGCTCTTTACACTCATTATAACAGGACTTGTCATAATGCTTACAGTTTAGACAGCATTTCACATCGGTTTTACAAGCATCACAGCTTTCATTCCGACTAACTGGCCCATTTGGCAAAGTTAGTTCGGAGTTACATTTATAACAGAAGTAAGACATATTTTTGATTATTATATATTAACTTTCAAAAGTCTTTGCCGAAAAGCAAAGACTTTTGAAAAACACTATACAGTTCGCTTATACAGAGCAAAGACTTACTATTGACTCTATCCTTGTAAGATAGCTTCCATTTGGGTAAGTCTTAAATGATGGTAAATCAACAACAAATTACAAAACTTAGTAATGGACTGACTTTAATAGTTGAAGAAATGGATGCTGTTAAATCGGTTGCTTATACACTGATTGTTCCCACAGGAATTGTTCATGACAAAATAGAGACTATCGGTGCCAGTCTTCTTTTAACTGAGCTTACAACTAAAGGGGCAGGGAATAGATCTTCAAGGGAGTTATCTGAGGCTTTTGATGATATTGGAGCCCGTCACTCTGAATCATCTAGTGCGTATACTGCAAGTTATAGTGGATCACTGTTAGCGGAGAACTTAGATGCGGCTTTGCCCCTTGTTGCAGATATGGTCAGAAGGCCGCAGCTTCCTAAAGAAGAGATCGATAATATCCGAAGTCTTCTTTTACAAGATATTTATTCGATTAAGGATAATCCATCTCGACGAGTAATGAATGAATTAACTCAACTATATTTTCCAGAGCCATTTAATAGACCTTCATCGGGCGAAGCTGAAGGTATTGGAAAAATTACAATTAATGAGCTGAAAGAATTGTTTGAGCGCACATACTCACCAAATGGAGCAGTGCTTTCAATTGCTGGTAACGTCAACGCAGTACAGGTTGAAAAATTAATACAAAATCTTTTCTCTGATTGGAAAGGGGAGAAAATTGAATTGCCAAAATTTGGCCCTATGCCAAAAAGAGGCATGCACCATATACAAGTTGAGGCAGCTCAATTACAAATTTCATTAGCCTATCCCTCAACAAAATTTGCAGCTGATGGATATTATGCTTCTAGAGTTGCTTCAGATATTTTATCTGGTGGGATGTTTGGTAGACTTTTTATTGAAGTTAGAGAAAAAAGAGGGCTTTGTTATACAGTTTATCTAAGCACATCTTCAACTTCCCTTTCGGGAGTTAATGTTGCTTATGCTGGGACTACCCCAGAGAGAGCCCAAGAAACTTTCGATGTTATGATGGCCGAACTTAAAAAAGTTAAAGGCACTGTGACTGAAGAAGAACTTAGTAGATCTAAAGCTAATATTAAAGCTTCATTAGTAATGTCCGAAGAATCTTCCGCCTCTCGGGCTGGTTCCAATGCTTCAGATTGGTGGTGGCTTCAACGGTTAAGATCACTTGATGAAATCCAAGATTCTATACAAGCTGTAACATTTAGAGATATCGACCGATATTTTGAAGACTATCCATGTGATCAGCCCATGATTGTGACATTAGGTTCAAAAGAGTTAAAATACGCATAAAGGCTTTTTCATGATTACAAAGTTAACAGTTCACGAAAAAACATTAACAAATGGCTTGAAACTTATTGGGGAAATAAATCCTGCTGCAAAGAGTGTAGCTATGGGATTTTTTGTAAAAACTGGCGCACGTGATGAGACACCCAAAGAAGCAGGCATATCTCATTTTCTTGAACACATGATGTTTAAAGGCACAGAGTCACGAAATACTCTTGATATTACCTTTGCACTTGGAAATATGGCTGCAAAGTCAAATGCGTATACTTCTGAAGAGGGGACCGTTTATTACGCGGCGGTATTGCCAGAATATTTTGGAAACCTAAAAGAAATTCTTTGCGATATGTTACGACCGTCTTTGGATCCAAAAGAATTTGATGTTGAGAAGAAAGTAATCTTGGAAGAGATTGCTCTTTATCAAGACAGACCTCATTATTATTTATTTGAAAACATGTCTCGGGATTATTTTGGAAATCATCCTGCAGGAAATAGTGTCTTAGGCACAACTCAAACAGTAGGCTCAATTTCAAGAGATGAGATGCTCGATTATTTTGAAAGAAGATACTTACCGTCTAATATGACTTTAGTCGCCACTGGAAATTACGATTGGAATAAGTTTGCCGAAGATGCTGAGAATTATTGTGGCAAATGGCAAACCGGAAAAGTTGAAAGAACATTTTCTAAATTTACTTTCAATAAAGTTGAGAAAAACTATAAGAAGAAAGATCTGTCTCAAGTTCATTTTGCCATGCTTTCTGAAGCTCCGTCATGCAAAGAAGAAGAACGGTATCCATTGGGCGTTTTGTCTGTAATTCTAGGAGATGGTTCGGGATCTAAATTGTATTGGGAGTTAGTTGATAAAGGATTAGCTGAAGCCGCCGAAGTTGATATCGATGAAAAAGAAGATACTGGAGCTATGATGGTATATGCCGCAACGGAGCCAAAAAATTTGGAAAAAGTTGAGAAAATTCTTAAAAGAATTTTAAAGACTCCAGCCGATTTTACTGAGGAAGAGTTAAATAGAGCTAAAACAAAACTCTTAACTCGTACAGTTCTTGGAGGTGAATCCACAATGGGACGGATGAGATCCCTTGGTCATGAGTGGATGTCACGGGGCAAAATACACGATTTGTCTGAATATATAACTAGTATAAAAGCTGTAAATAGAGAGAGTATTTTAAATGCCCTTAAAAAATACCCACTTACTGAATGGTCTGAATTTAGGTTGTTACCTGAATAAACTCTTAATATTGCCTAAATACATCTTGGAAATAATTATACTAATAAGTAATTTTCGAGAATACTTTTCTATGGTGTAAGTGGTGCTGATGGAATTTAAGGGCCTGTTGCGAAACTACCTCCTTTACGAGAAAAGAGAGATTTGAGCCGAGACGAGGAAATCGAGAGAGAAAACCGCAAGCATATCCACTGGGATATGT
>JAWXBT010000121.1:0-5517 GCA_034440315.1 bacterium | reverse complement strand
TCTTGAATCTAAATCTTCACTCTCTTTAATTTTAGCGAGCTCTAGCCTTAGTGAAAATTTTGGATCTGAAGTTATAGATAGAAGAAATAAAATACCAGATGCTGATATTTTATGGCTTATTAAGATTCTTGCTGAAAGAGATGATGCGAATGTTCGCTATCTTGCTGAAACAGCAAATGCAAGAAAACTCCTAACTCCAAAACGTGCTTTTTTTCTTTCGATTATCGAAAATAGGCAAGATTTACCAACCCCAGTTCTCCGATCCCTTGTAAAGGCATCACTTGGAATTATTAAAGCTGAAGACATATCAAGTTTTGGTAGGTGGTATGACAATTCTATTGAGGAAATATTACTAACGCTTTGCTCGACCGAAACAGATCCTGATGTGCTTTATGAGGTATTCGATACTGTTGCATCTAAAACGTTGCTTGATCAATTAGGCGGTTCTTTAATCGAATGGGTAAAAAAGAATTACTGGGATACGAGGTTAGAATTTATCAGAAGTATTGGAATCTTAGCTCTGGGAGAGCACTCTAGTAAAACAGAAATTCAAGATGCCTTATCAATCTTTGATAGGTACGTAGCTGACAAAGAACTACTTGGGGCTCTTATGTCTGCGGATAGTACAAAAGTTGCAACTAGTGTAATTGATAGATTTAGGGAGGTAATTCCTGTTTCGAATCTTTTAATTTTATTAAATGATCGGGATCGAGAAGTTAGACTCACTGCAATTTCAGCCTTGGCCAGATCAAACGATGTTGGTGCATTGAGAGTTATTCTTGATGGTTATGAAAAGGAAAATGACCAAATAGTAAAGAAGGCTTATGAAGAGAAGTTCTGGGTAGTAAAACAACGCTTAGTAGGCAAAAAGTAGAACCTTATTTTAATTTAACTCGTTCAGAAAGCTTATATAGCATTATTTTGTAACTTTTTCAGCAACTAACCACTCAAATCTATAGTGAATCATAGAAAAAACTTATTCTTCAGTAACCAGCAATTATGAATTTTGCTAGCTATACCAAAGAATTGAGAAGGGTATTTTTATCACGGAGAACAATGAGAAAGTTTAGCTCCGTGTTAGATTATACTTTTTTCAGACGACTTTAGTTTGAGATAATATTTACTAATATGTTTGTGCTTGAAATTGATTTTCACGATGGATCTCAGGATGTGGAGTCGCTACTAGTAAGGCGACCAAAATTCTTATTGGGCTCTTCCAAAGAAGCGCATGTCGGATTAGCTGAGCTTGAGTCTTTAGGTTATGAGCTGAAGTTTACTAGAAATGTTGGTAGAAAATTTCGTTGTACACCATTATCAATCACTGGCGATTCCGTTTCGCAATCTTCTGCAATTTTAGAGAGTGGATATCAAGATGAAGCTAACATTGAACTTGGAAATATTCTTGTCCGTGTAACTGCACTTGATATTGATTTGCTTACTAAGGAAGGAGATCCACCAGATAAGGCAGGGGTTAGAATTCTTAGACACGCCTGTGCTTTTGAGACTCCAAAATTTCCTGCATTTATGATGGTAGAACCACAACCCATTATATTATCTTTTAGCCCAGACCAAATTATTACTGTCGGCAGATCAAATAAATGTGCCCTGAGAGTTGATAGTCCAGATGTCTCTTCTGAACATGCACGAATGGGGTATGAATCTGGTCAATTTTGGATTGAAGACCTGGGCTCAACAAATGGTACATTTGTAGATAAACAGCAAATCTCTGGAAGGCAAACTGTAAAGCCAGGTGCTAAAATAACTTTGGGTGGACAAACAATTATAACAGGAATTGTTTCTGAAGATCAGATTAACCAACTTCTCAGATTGCCAAGTAGGGAAGAAAGAGGGATAGAAAATGTTCCTCAGAGAAATGCGTATCCAGCCTTAGTTTCCTTGTCAGAGTTGATGCGCCCAGCAAAGTTTGTTTTGAGCCCAGGAGGAAGTATAGTAATGGGGAGAGATCCAGAAAGCGATGTCTGGGTTGGTGCTCCTCATATTTCGCGAAAACATTGTCAGATTAATGTAAGCAAATTAGGCGAGATAACTCTTTCTGATTTGAGTAGAAATGGCATTGCCTGGGAAGGTGGTGTTGTTACTCGAGATCAACCGTTTGTTGTTGAAGCAGGCCATCAGTCTTTTGATCTTGGAGGAGGAGTTGGATTTGCAATCTGTTTTAGTCCTGAAGATGAAGAAATATATAGATCCAACAGAGGTGCTTTTTTAGTTACAAAAAGAGACGAAAGAAAACGGGATGCCGGCACTCGGGTCGATATTGCAAAATTGATGGAAGAATCCCCAGAACTACCAAATGCTTCAATCTCTAATACTAGACCAGAGCCGATTAATAGTGCAGGTAAGGGTATTCAAGGATTTTTGCAGAGATTTGCTGCCCTAACATTAAGAGAGCGTTTAATAGTTCTCGGAACTCTGATCGGGTTTTTTGTTATTATTATAGTAATTTTGAACTTAGTTTTTTACGGTTTTAGTTAACGGTTAATTATATTGAAACGGGAGTAATTTATGGCTGGCGATAATACTGAGCTAACTTTTGTGAGATGTCCATCTTGCCGAAGCCTTGTTCCAGCAATTTCAACAAAGTGTAGAATGTGTGGAGCTACCTTCGACGCAAATCAAGAGGTCGAAGAAAAACCGCGAACCCAAAGTGGAGTAAGTGGCTCTAGTGGCAGAGTAAGACAACAAACTACTTCTGTTGAAGCCGGAATGCCTGCTTCAATTGCGTCCTCCACAGTTGCAATGCAGGGTGCAGTAAGTACTCCAGCTTCCAAAATACCTTTTGAAAATCGAAAGGCCGAATCACAACCCTCAGTTGATTTTGATGATCCACTAAGAAATTATGTTGAGGAAGTTGAAATAGAAAATCATCAAGATCCGATTAATGGCAATGGTCAAACTCATACTGCTAAGCCAGCGGCCCCCTCACCAGCCACTGCTCCAAGTGTTCGAGCACCTGCACCAACAATTCCTGCAACAGAGGCAAAAGCTCAAAGTGAACAAAAAGTCGTAGTTGAATCAGGTCGAAGTAAACCTGGTGGTCTTTCATTTGGAAGAGCAGAGCCAAAGTCTGCTGAGCAAAGATCTGATATAAGATCTGAACAAAAGACAGAGCCGCGCAGAGAATCTTTAGAAACTGCAAGACCTACGAGACAAGCCCCTTCTGCTCCTGTTCCACAACGTCAAGAAACTCACACTCCAAGGCCTGAAGCTTCTAGAATTGAGAGTAAAGTAGAAATGAAACAACCTACCCCTCAAGCTAGAGAAACACAGCGAGAAGTTTCTCGATCTCCTGCCACTCAACCTCATAGACCTTCCTTTGCAAAACCTGCAAGCGATGGAGCTTTGGTTGGTTGGTTTGTTGATTTTAAAGATGCTAAAGGTCATTCAGTAGAACTTAGAGAGGGACAGTTTTTTGTTACTAAGTCAAAGTTGAAAGAGAATGATTTTGTAATCGATCACGGTTCGATCTCAACACCACATGCAATGATAAGAATTCTAAGTAATGGTGTAGAAATTCAAGATCTAATGAGCGAGAAGGGAGTACAAGTTCAGCGATTCGATGGATCTGGATATAAGAATCAAGATGAAAGAGTTAAACTTGCCCATGGGGATTGGATTAAATTAGGAGAAGTTGAATATCAAGTTGTTTTGATTCCTCAAAAAGGAACTAGAGGATAAGATCCTCGTTAAAACTAAGGAACCTCTAAATGTGTAAATTTAAGCTAGAAACTTTTAGGGTAGCAGTAATATTTCTATTTTTGCTACTTGCTGGATGTGGAGAGGAAAAAGTTGTTTCAGAACTTGACCAGAAGCAAGCAAATGAAATTGTAGCTGCACTTAGTTCGAAAGGAATAGTTGCATATTCACGTACTGAAAGATCCGGTGCAGGACATTCACGTTTCTATGTGGAAGTGAATCAAGATGATTATGGTTTAGCTGTTACTGTACTTCAAGAATTAGGACTTCCTCGTGATGGACAACCAACATTTCGAGAGTTAACAGAGCAAAAAGGATTTTTGCCGAATAGTCGCGAAATTGAATCAGCTCGCCTTGATTATGCTTTTGGATTGGAAATCGAAGAGAAACTCAAGGCTGTTTCTGGAATCGAAGATGTAAAAGTAGCAGTACGTTCTAATATACTTAAATCAGATCAGGAACCAAGTGCCTCTGTAATTATCTCTACTCAGCAAGGGGTGGAGATTGATCCAAAACAAATTAGCCAAGTAGTCGGACTAATGGTTCCCGGACTTAACTCTGCTCGAATAGCTGTGATGATAGAGCCAGTAAGCACTCCTTTAATTACTATTTCAAATTCTGGTTCTGAAAATAATCAAGGAGTAGTAATTTATAGACCACTAGTTTCTTTTCTAAAGTATTTTAAGATTCCAGATGGAGATGTTCGACCGTTAGCCAGCTTAATACTTGGACTAATATTATTAGCAGGCCTGGTTTGCTTTGTTGCTGGTTATGCTTATGGCGGAAAAACCTCGGCCCAGAAAATGAGCCAATCTATGTCCTCTGGAATGCAATTATCAAAATTAACAACGGATAAAGGTTCAGGTAGAATTCGTATTGATTCTAGTTATATCAAAAGTATAGATGAGTAATTATGACTAGCTCATTATTTAGAGAATTATCAGCAAGAGAAAGAGCCTTAGTGGCAGTTGCCGTATTGTTAGATGGACGGGAGGCGGAAAACTATCTTGCCAATGATTCAAAAACTGGCTCGCAGCTTTTGCGAGCAGCTTCAGAGTTATGTGAACTTTCGCATGAGATAAGAATGCCGCTTATTGGATCTATTTTGAGAGGCTCACTTAAAGAATTAGAAGTTCACCGTTAATTATATTTTTTTGATTATGTCTGAGGCTGGCTTACAAACTCCAAACTTAAATTTCTGGGATCCAATGTCCCAACTGAAGAGAGTTTCTCATCGTGAGATTGAATATTCAAAAGGGTTTTTAAGAGCGCAGCTTCCTCAGTGGCTTCCTGGACTTGCCATGCAATGGTTGACATTAACTCACACTCTTGGAGTTGAGGTAAAGATTATTTCTGTTGAGCCAACACTTTCAATACCAAATGATTTTGATGTTATATTTGCAGGAAAGATTGGCCAAGAAGATATTGGAGTTGGGGCAAGTCAGGAAGCCTTATTAACATTAGCCGAAGCTTGTATTCCTGGAGCAAAAAATATTGCCCAAGGAATACTTCAAGAATATTTAGCACGTCGATTTCTATCGAGCGTTGTTCTGGCTTGGGGAGGCCCGCAAATTCCAGAATTCTCATTCCAAGGAATCAGAGATGTCTCTCAAATGTCTATTGCTGGTTCAGTAATACTTAGATTGCAAATCAACTCTGTGCAGTGTTCTGTTTTTATTTTTTTAGGCTCTAAAACAATAGATCTGTTAGATGGAATGTGGAGAAGACAAATACGATCAGCTGCTGGACAAACGAAGTCCCCTGGGGAAGTGCATCTGGAGTTGGCTCAATTAGCTGTCAAGC
>JAWXBT010000120.1:0-8173 GCA_034440315.1 bacterium | reverse complement strand
TTCTTTAGCAAGGCTCCTGCCTTCTTGCTCTCCTTCTCTGGCATCTTCCATGGCTTTAGCTAGATGCACATTATTGACTATGTTTTTAACAATGGTCATGGATTCTAAAAGTCCTACCCCATTACTTAAAAGTGTACCTAAGGTACGAGCCATGCGGGCAGTGTTAATTTTTAAATATAATGAACCTAAAATTGGTAGGCCGAGTATTTTTCTATCAAAAAAGCTGCGACCCTTTTCGGTACGATAGTAAACTTTTAATGAATATATGGAAGCAACTATCACCCCAATTATTAAAGGCCAATAGTTAGTTATTATTTTGGAAATGCTGAGCATTATAGCAGTAGGTAGAGGAAGGGTAGCTCCTTGTTTGATAAAAATATCTACTATGCTTGGAACTACAAATGCCAAAAGGCCAGTAACCACAAGTGTACAGAAAACAAGCATCAAGGCAGGGTAAAAAAGGGAAGATTGAACTTTGCGACGAAGCTCAACCTGAGCTTCTAGGTAATCTGCTAAATTTTCAAATACTGAATCTAAAGTTCCTGAGGCTTCTCCCGATGCAACCATATTTACGTATAATCGGGGAATTGCTTTTGGAAAATTACCCAAGGCTTTAGCAAGCGAAGAACCTTCCTGCACTTTATCTCTGAGATCAATTACTATTCTTTGTAGATTAAGCGATTGAACTTGATCAGAAAGAGCTTGTAGCGCATCAACGATTGGAAAGCCTGCTCCAGCAAGCGTAGATAGTTGTCTTGTTGCTACAGCAAGATCGGAAGAGGATACACGTTCAGATTTGAAGTAACTTTTGACATCTTTAACACTTCCGGTTGCAACTTTTAAACTTTCTTTAACTTCAGTTGCATAAATACCTTGGCCTTTAAGTTTTTGTCTAGCAGCACGAGCATTCTCTGCATCCACTGTGCCTTTTGTATTTTTACCTTTTTTGTTTAAGGCACTATACTCGTAGACTGGCATTTCTGTAACCGCTTTTAATTGATATTTGAATCAGATATTTCAAGTGTTACGCGCAACACTT
Organism: bacterium; assembly: GCA_034440315.1. Classification (GTDB taxonomy): domain Bacteria; phylum Bdellovibrionota_C; class UBA2361; order UBA2361; family J135; genus JAWXBT01. The sequence continues at coordinate 7,134 of JAWXBT010000120.1, read as the reverse complement.
CTTCCACGGAAGTTATGCCTTGTAATATTTTATCAGCACCATCCATTCTGATCGTTTTAAATCCTTTAGTTATGGCTTGATTTCTAATTGTTCCAGCGTCTGTGCGTTGTAAGATTAGAGATCTAATTTCTTCGTCTATAACAAGAAGTTCATGAATTCCTGTTCGACCTTTATATCCAGTGTCTCGACACTCTGCACAGCCATCGGGATGAGGTTTCTTGACCCAGCGATCGGTAACTGATGAGATCTCTACTCCAAGTTCACGAAGCTCTTCATCTGTGATTTCATATGGGATAGCACATCGGGGACAAAGTTTTCTTAGCAGTCTCTGAGCAAGGACTGCCAACAAACTTGAAGAGACAAGAAATGGCTCAATTCCAATATCAAGCAGTCGAGTTATAGAACTTGCAGAATCGTTTGTATGAAGAGTTGATAGAACTAGATGTCCAGTAAGAGATGCCTGAATAGCAATCTCTGCTGTTTCTGCATCACGAATTTCCCCGATCATAACTACGTCCGGATCTTGACGTAAGATAGATCGAAGGCCAATTGCAAAAGTAAAATCAATCTTGGTATTCACTTGCATTTGGCCAATACCCTCAAGCTGATACTCAACTGGATCTTCAACTGTAAGAATATTTAGAGTTGGTTCATTGATTCGTGTCAAACAAGAGTAAAGAGTGGTTGTTTTACCAGAGCCAGTTGGACCAGTGACTAAGATAATTCCGTGGGGTCGAGTAATTAGATTCTCTATTATTTTTAATTTGGATCCTGTAATGCCAAGTTGCTCAAGATCTAAAACGGATCCAGACTTATCAAGTAGACGCATTACAATTCGTTCACCAAATTGAGTGGGGATTGTTGATACACGAATATCGACATCTTTACCTGCAATTTTAATTCCTATTCTGCCATCTTGAGGCAGTCTTTTTTCGGCAATATTTAATCCGGCCATAACTTTAATACGAGATGCTATGGAAGCCTGAAAACCTTTATCTTCAGAGGAAACATCTTTTAGAACGCCATCAATTCTAAATCGAACATTGACGCTATTTTCATATGGTTCGATATGGATATCAGAAGCTCTTTCCGAGCTAGCCTTAAATATTATCGAATTAACATATCTAATAATTGGAGCATCATCATCTTCGGCATCAGTAACATCAATTTTTAATTGTGATTGAAAATCAGTAATGTCAGATTCATCATCGTTAGTTAGAGAATTAGATCTATCGGTCATTAAGCGACTTCGAATACTATTAATGGCCCTAGCGATTTCTTCAGGAAAAGTAACGATGACTTCTATGGGGCGGTCGTAGCAAAGTCTAAGCTGATCGATGGCCTCGGTATTGAGTGGATCCGAAGTAGCAACGATTACTTTATTTTCATCTCCTGCGATTGGAATAGTTGAGAATTGTTTACCCCAAGATCCAGCAATTCTGTCAAAATCACCCCGTTTTAAATCTCTAGGTGGATTAGGCTCATCTAATCGCTCGACAAATTTTAGGCCAAAAAGTTTTGAGAGGATCTTTGGCTCTGTTGTAAAATTTGGTTTGATATCTGATTTTTGCTCCATAACTTATGATATTTGGAGTTACCTCCGAATCCAAGGCCCAGTTCCTAAATGCATTATTTCATAAGGAGAAAGTGAGCGCCAAGCTTGCTGGTTATTAGAAGTTTTCTTGTGTGCCTCTTCTGCAGAATTAAAAACCCCCACAACCTCAAACTCGATGATTTTATTGTCCAATACGTAGCCATATTGAGAGCCCTGAGCAAAAAAGTTGGTAACTCGATTGGAACTAATACTAGGTACTACAATGCCAATATTACCACCTTGTCGATATGAAAAAGGTAACTGGCCAGTTAGCTCCGAAGAAAGATCGGAGATACATTTTAGAATTATAAACTGGGAATTCTGATGTGCTAAATTTTGAGGAGAAGATTCTTTAGGAGAGTTGTCTTCGGCAGATTCAATCTTAGGTAATTCTGGGAGTGGAGGTCGAGCACGCAATAGAATTTTGTCTCCACTAAGAGTGTCTCTAGTGATTCGATCTTCAGATTTTGAATCAAGCAATGGATCGGATTCATTAGTTAAATTGTTTTTTTGAAATGCTGGTCTTATAGTTGTAGGCTTTGGTCCCTCAACTCTTTTTGAGTCAGCAACATTATCTAAGTTAGGACTTTGTAGCACCTCACTTCTGTCAGGCTCTGCTTTATTAGCTCGAATCTCATTCTCTAAACGATCGCGATAATCAATAGATTCATCACGTGCGTCAAATTGATCTTTGATGATTCTTGGAGTTATGAAGATCAACAGATTGGTTTGTCGCTTACTATTTGCATTGAATGTGAAAAGTTGGCCCAAGATTGGAATGTCCTTTAATAAAGGAACCCCGCTTTTAGTGTCTCCTACAGTATCAGACATTAGCCCACCAATTGCGATCATCTGACCACTCTTAGTTACAACAGTAGTTTGGCTTGTACGTAGAGTCGTTGTTGGTCCTAATGGAGAGTTGGCAGAAGCTTCGTTTACGTTTGAAACTTCGTTAAAGATATTAAGAGTTACAAAATCACCAGAGCTAATCTGAGGAGTAATTCTTAAGGTTATACCAACATCTTGTCTGTCAACTTGGTTAAAAGTGTTATTTAAATTTTCTTGGCTACTAGAAGTGCTAGAAATAAAGGGCACGTTACTTCCAACAACGATTTCAGCCTCTTCATTATCTGTTGTTAAAATATTCGGCGCGCTTAAAACATTTACATTTTCATTAGATTCAGCGGCGGAAAGAAGTACGGCTTGAGATGGCAGGGTAATACCACCTGGAAGTTTAATTGTGCCTGCGCTTGCTGCTGCTAAAGAAAAGTTAGCCAATGAGGCAGGACTACTAAAAAGACTTGTGAGATTCTGTAGGTTATTAGAAGCAAGTACCCCTCCGTCAGCTCCGCCTGTAGAAACAGAGAACTCAGCTCCCAAATTTCGAGAATTATTAACACTCACTTCAAGTAGCATTGCCTCAACCAAGACTTGACGTCTCTTAATGTCGAGGTCTTTTAGGAGAGATAAAATCTTTTCATAGTCAGTTTTGCTGGCTGCAATTATCAAAGAGTTTGTAGCAGGATCGGCAGTAATTGCTATGTCTTCTCCAAAATTCACCGTACCGCCACTTGCAGTGCCGGTTTTTTGTCTCGGCTGACCTGGAGTCCTTTGTTGTTGATTTAATCTATTTTGACTACGGCTTGAAGACCTGCTGCCACCCGAGAGTCCACCAAGTCCGGAAAATTCTGAATCAGATGAGGAAGAATTCGTTCCTGAAGTACTACTACTTGAAGATCCACCACCAGTTAGTCCGGAAAGTACATTTGATAAGTCGTCAGCTTTTGCGTGTTGGCAGCGGTAGACATAAAAACGATTTGAGGAGAGATTTACAGGACTATCAAGGCGAGCAATCAATGCTCTTAAGCGAGTTGTTTCAGCTTCGTTTGCAACAAGGATAATTGAATTTGTTCTTTGATCTGGAATTATCTTTGCAGGAGTATCTTGGGCAGCTAGGCCAACATTATTGCCATCACCAACACCAGTTTGGCCATCAGCTCTTACTGCGGCAGCTTCTCGCAAACGATTACGAATTATATCAACAGCCCTTGATGATGATGAAGCATCAGAATCACCACCTTTCTCCTCGCCTAGAATATCTTTGATTGTATCTGCAATCTCGGTTGCATCGGCATTCGTAACTGGAACTATAGTCATGTCTGTATCGGACGAAGGAATATCAATAGCCTCAACTATATCTACGATTCTTTTTATATTGTCTGCATAATCAATTAAAACAAGGGAATTTGAGCGACTGTAGGCGCTGATTAAGCCGTCGGCAGAGACTAATTGAGAGAGAAGGCTTTGGAGATCTTGAGCACTGACATAGTTGAGTCGAACAAGTCGAGTAACAACTGTGGCAGTAGGATTCGGATCGCTACTATCAGTCATTGTTGGAATAGTTGTTTTCTTAGCTTCTTTTGAAGGCACGACTTTAAATATATTGCCTCCAACGGGTACTGTCGTGAAACCTTTTAGAGCAAGGATAGCATCTAGGATTCTTGTAGCTTCATTGTCTGAAACTTTCGATGGTAAGAAAATAGAAACTTTCCCCTTTACTCTTTCATCAAGAATATAGTTTCGTTTTGTTTTTTTGCTAAATATTTTTATAATTGCAGTAATGTCAGCATCCTTGACATGAATCTCAGTGGAAGATCCAGATCCTGATGTTGATACCTCGGTAGGAGCGGAAGGAGTGTTGGGAGAGTTCTCGGGATTTATGATTTGAGGCTTGGTGTCAATTTCGTCAGAAGTCTCGTCATCCATTTCGTCTGACTGAGCTAATATCATATTAGGTGTCAGTGAGACGAATGCCGCTATCAAAGCAGAAGATAAAATTGTTGAGCAACAAATTTTTGAATAACAAAGTGCAGCAACAACCGAGTAGCGGCCTAACTTACTTCTCATTATGGTTACTATAACTTCCTTAAACTAACGAACTTCGTACTTAAACTCTCTTGTTTCGCGATTTCTTTCAAGTGCTAGTGTGAAAGATCTTTCTTCTTTCAGGGTTTCAAACAGCTTTATAGCCTCAGAGAGGTCAGCGAGGCTCTTGCCGTTGATACTCATCATTATATCTCCGTTTTTTAAGCCAATTTTGGTATAAAGGCTGTCTGGCTTAATTGCAAAGAGTCTAAGTCCCACGCTTTGACCGTTTTTAAAGTAGGGTACTGCTCGTGCTTGTTGCAGCAGTAGCGGAAGATTTTCTAGGGCCTTGTTAAGCTCTCCATTGTCAATAATAAATTCATTTTCACCAATTGTTGCCACGCCGCCTGGCCCAGGGGAAGTTGGTTTTCCAATTCCTTCGTCAAGAAGTAAGGTCTCGATTTGCCCTAGTCGTTCAATCTCAACTCTATCAGGGAAAATTTTAATTAACTTAGCTTCACTAAAGACTTGATCTCCAACAGTAAAAGCATCCTGTTCCTTAGATTTTGAATTTTCTATTATTGCAAATGAAGGTTGTCCATCGATAACATAAGTTCCCGCAAGGATCATCGGTAATTTTGAAATGGGCTTTAAATCAAGGATGTCAACTTTAGGTGGGGGTGTTAGGGCAATTGCCCCAAAGATTCCTTTTCTTACAATCTCGTCAAAATTTTTATTTGCTGCCTGGCTGACTGGTAATTCTTTTGATGCACTCGCGCTATTGGCTAAGGTAGTATCCAAGAAAGTTGAGACTTGAGAATCTATTAAGGTTCTTATAATAAAAATCAAGGCTAAAATTGTGCCCAAAATCAGCAAGCCTCTTAATATTTTTACGCAGCTAGAGATAAACTCTGGATCAAAGAGAGCGTTTAGATCAAATGATTTTAGCTTTTCACTTAAACTTGGGCGCATTGGACTGCCAGAAGATTCATTAAGAAGTAAACAGTACCATTTTTAGGAACTTCGCACCACTTTAAAGGAAGTTTTAATCATTAAAAATAACTAAAAGGCGAGAAGGATTTTTTAATCCCATAAATGAAGCTGTTTTATTAATTGCCAAACTTACGTTGCCATTTTCAGAGACAGAAAGATCCTGAGAGCTAAAGCAATTTACTTTTAAACCTTTTGAATATGCTTCGGGAATTGAAAATCTGAGAATTCCATTATTTGCAGATGAGGAATCTTCAATTTTTTTGATAGAATCTGTTGATAAATCTTTATTAAAAAATAAAAAGACCTGTTCCTCAGAAGGTTTGCACGTTACTTGAGTAACCCTTAGAGCACCGGAAGGAATTTGAATTTGTGTTAAGTTATCCTTAAATATTTTAGAGTTTTTGCTACTAGATGCAAAAACAGCTTGGTTCGTGAAGGGACCCTTATATAGTTCAGGCACTTCTACTGTTTGAGAATTTCCAGTGGCACTAAGTGAAGTAAGCTGAGATTGAAAATTAGCTTCGACATTTTTCCCATACTCCTCTCTTGCCAATGAAGCTTTCTCTTGGCCAGATTTCTTATAAAAAACGGAAACTGACTCTTCATAGGCAATTAATTTAGCTTGTGCAGCATTTAAGTATTTTTCAGCAGCTTCGCTATAGATTGATTGAGGGAATTTTATAAGTAAATTTTTGTATGCTTCGATAGATTTATTCAACGGTTCGATATCTCTGCCCAGACCACCATATTGAAGCTCATAGCTTCGGCCCATTTGCACCATTACATAGGGTAAGTTAGGTGAGGCAGGATGCTGTTTAGAGAAGTCAGTATAGAGAAGAGCCGCAGTTAAATAGTCAAAAGTATAGAAATGACAGTCAGCAATCTTAATCTCAGAGTATTCAGCATATGGCCCAAAAGGATAGCCATCTCTTATTTTTTCAAAGCTCTCTCTGGCATTTGTAAACAATCGATTTTGATAAAACTTTTGTGCATCACGGATTAAGTCGGTTTCAGGGGTATCAACAGAGGTGCTTTTGCCCAGTTCAATTGGTTGAAGTTCAAGTGCTTTTTCAGAGGAGGAGCAGCTGGCAAGAAGTAGTGAAAAAATGATAAGAAGTTTTAATAAAGGGGTCTTCATATTGGCAATTTTTACTTTATAATCATAGTGCCGACAGTAGGGAGGGAAACAATAAATACCAAGTGTCCTTAAAAATTAGTTTTCAGTCAAGAAAGTACTATTTTTTATCAAAATTCCAGTACTGCTCGAATTGCGCTAAATAGTTATGACACTTGATTGTTATGACACTTGGTATCGTTTCACAAGACTTAAGAGAGTAATAAGATTATGTGGTGATATAACTTCATATTTGTTGCATAGGTATTAGTCGATGGAAATCATTAACGACATTGAATCCTTAAAGGAGATGATTGGATTTTGGAAAAGATCAAATCTGAAAATTGGATTTGTACCAACCATGGGATACCTTCATAACGGCCATGGCAGTCTTGTCAATCTTGCCAAAACAAAAGCTTCCAAAATAATAGTTTCGATTTTTGTAAATCCAACTCAATTCAACGATCCGGAAGATTTGAAAAAATACCCCATTGATTTGCCCCGAGATTTTTCTCTTTTAAAAGAGTTGAATGTCGATGCTGTTTTTGTTCCCACACCTGCAATGATT
>JAWXBT010000119.1:0-18524 GCA_034440315.1 bacterium | reverse complement strand
TTCACATAAAGTGAAGAAGGCCAATATTGTAAGTATGAAGTAGGCCTATGTGGTCAAGACGGTGAATGTACTGAGATCCCAGCAACATGTGATGCTGCCTTAGTTTCTGCAGTATGTACTTGCGATGGACTCTCATTCTTTAATGATTGCTTTGCAGCTCAGGCAGGTCAATCAATTCAATCAGCAGGAAATTGCGCATAAGGAAAAAATTATGAAAAAAATATTATCTCTCTGTGCTTTAGTTGGTATTTCAAATGTCTGTTTAGCAGATCCTATCTTAACCGATAGTGTTCTAAATACACGATCAGCTTGGGCAAGTTCGGTGTGTGCAGGAAAAGTTGTATCAATTGATGCCTTAAATAATAACCTGGCTGCTGAAGGTGGTGTTTTGTATAAGTCTGAAAACATTCATGGCGGAAGAGGACCTTCCTTTCTTGTGCAGAAAGTTTCAGAGCGTACAAATAAGCAAACTGTGGAAGTGCGGAATGCTCGTTGCGAAGTAATAGGTGCTCTTGGTCTATTTGCTACAGATCAGCCGTATGGTTCTAGATATTATTCTCGATCAGGTGGGTCTGGTCAGGATGCTGTTGATTTTCTAAATCAAGCAAACCTCGTCGGAAGTAATAATATTCTGATTGAAGGCGTTAATGGTAAGTGGATTAGAGTTGCTCGTCCTGATGGACGACACGGTAATATCAGAAAATAGTAAAAGAATTAGATTTACTACAAAGTCCACTGAGAATTGTTTTAGCAATTTCTCTCTCAATTCTTTTCACAATTCTTTTCACAGTGGACTTTGTGCTTTTCTAGCTGAAAGAGCCTATCAGATCCGATGGGGATTAATTGGTCTTTCTAAAGCCATCAATTGAGAAGGCTCCTGGTCCAGTAAACATCATTGCGATTGAGGCTGCTAAGAGAATTAAATCTTTAGTAACGACGCCAGAAGGTTTGAACACCCCAGTTGCTGAAACAACTTGTCCAAGTCCAGGACCAAAAATATGCATAACAGATCCTACGCAGATTGTTATAAGTACAGATCCCAGAGTTGTCCAAAAACCGCTTACTAAAAGAACGCCGCCCAGTATTTCAAGGTAGGGCAGTAAGATCGCATAGACTGTTGCCCATTGATCCGGCAACATGCCAGTATTTTTGACTTGCCGAATAAGAATTCCAGGGTCATCTATCTTAGCGAGCCCAGAGAAAAGAAAAAAAGCACCAAGGGCAAGACGTAAAAACATCAGCCCATACGAAGGATTTCCAATTGGCTTGTCTAGGTTCATAAGTTCGTAGATATTATCACGGTGTTTGAAGAATCAAAAGAGTGAAAATGACAGTAAGTAAGTTATCCATGAAAAAAGAAATTTTGAAGTGGGGAAGGCTAGTTAAGTTCTCCCATACAATTTTTGCAATGCCATTTGCCTTAAGTATGTTTGTAATCGTAAGTAAAATATATTCTGTTTCTTTTTTTCAGTTTTTTTGGATTGTAATCTGCCTAATATCTGCTCGTACTGGAGCTATGGCATTTAACAGAATACTGGATAGAAAAATTGATCATTTAAATCCTAGAACTCATAATAGAGAGCTGCCACAAGGCATAGTTACTCCCTTAAGTGCATCATTACTTCTTTTGCTAACCTATGGAATTTTTTTATTTGCTGCCTCGGCTTTGGGAAGTCATGCGTTTGTTCTTGCTCCAGTAGTACTTTTGATTTTAAGTTTTTATTCCTGGACCAAAAGATTTACTTCCTTCTCACATCTTGTTCTAGGTGTATGTTTAGCAATGGCACCTGGGGGCGTTTGGTATGCCTTGACAGCCGAGTTTGCGATTCTGCCAATTTGGTTAATGTTAGCAGTAGCATTTTGGGTTGCTGGATTTGATATTATTTATTCCTGCCAAGATCGCGATTTTGATGTTTCCAAGGGCCTCTATTCAGTTCCGGCAAAGATTGGAATTCATAAATCTTTAACGTTAGCTCGTTCTTTACATACGATCGCATTGTTGTTTCTAGTTGGATTTGGTTATGCCGCAAATATGGGAGTTCTGTATTTCGCAGCACTGTTTATTTTTGCTGGACTGATCATTAGTCAACATTTTATTGTTAAAGCTGAAGATCTTTCTAGAGTTAACGAAGCATTCTTCGTTAGGAACGGATTAGCTAGTGTGATTTTTTCCGTTGGAGTATTCTTAGATAGACTCCTCTAAGCACTTCCTTGAGAAACGTCCTTGAGAAACGTCCTTGAGAAACGTCCTTGAGAAACTAAGTGATGTAGCAAAATCTTAGAAAACTAGTGAAGATTTGCCACCATCGGGGCATCAAAACCATTCAAAATAGCCGAAGCCCTTTGTATAAATTCAGAAGGAACCATTACTCGTATCATTGAGGCATGTTTTTTATCTTCACTGATTCTAACATGCTCCATCATTACTGGTATTTGCATCTGCTCCAAAGCTCCGCAAATAGTATCGGCTCTAACATGATCTGTAAAAGTTGCCAGCACGAAGAATTGATACATTTTATTTCCCCCTTAATTTGAAAAGAACATTTTAAAAAATACAGCTAAAAAATTATGCCTTCCCATATTGCATAACTTGCTAATTGTTAGATCGTAAAGACTCTGTGCGCCATATAGAAAATCATGCTTTAATTTGAGCGTACCCCTTATTTTTTTATTCTAAAAAGGTAGAATACTTATTCTGGAAAGTATTTTATAAAACGTGAAATGGATTTAGCAAGAGCGACTGACATTTTAAAAAAATCTAAAGATACAAGAGAGGCTATCGTCGAGAAAGTTACTCAATTGAAAGGAGATGCTTCTGGCAGAAAATATTTTCGAATAAATCTATCAAATTATTCTTCTGAATCGGTTGTTATTATGCAGCTAGCTTCAGAGCTGGGTCCCGTAGCTGGCGGTGGATTGAGCACTAATCAAGATGAAACATTTCCTATTGTGGCAGATCTTTTCTCTAGAAATAAAATTCCAGTTCCAAAAATTATTGTGAATCTTAAAGAAGAAAAGATTTTAATAGTTGAAGATGTGGGGGATGTTTCTTTAGTTAAATATGTCAGAGAGAATTTAGGCCAGAAACCTATTCTAGAGGTATTTAAAGATGCAATTGATATTATTATTGCAATACAAAAAATACCCAATGATGGCAGTTTACCTTTCCAGCGATACATTGGAGAAAATGAGCTTTATTTAGAAGCCAGACGATTTATAGATTTTTATGCCAAACCACTAGGTATTAGCGATAATGAAACAAAGAATGTTGAGGAAGAACTTTTTAAGCTTAGCTCTCTTATCGCAAAACATTCAAAAGTCCTCTGTCATAGAGATTTTATGCCTTGGAATATCCATATCAGGGGCGATAGCTCACTTTTCGTGATTGATTTTCAAGACGCCATTTTGGGTTCTCCTTTACATGATCTCGTTTCTTTGTTGACTGATCGGGATATAGATTTAGATCTAGGTGAGCCTTTAATTCAAAGTCTTAAAGGGTATTTTTTTAAAAGTAGACCTATTGCTGATCAGGAATTAATGTTCAATCAAGTCTTACTGCATAGACATTTAAGACTAGCCGGACAGTTTTCAAAGTTGGCACAAACTAAGAAATCTGAATTTTATGCCAGTTTAGTTCCGGGTTGTATACGCAGATCTAAATTAGTAGTGGATAAAGTTCCGGGGATGAATGAGATTTCAAAAGTCCTCGCAAAGTTATAAGAATAAATCTTATCTTTGCAAGGACTCTTAGTTACGGACTGTTTACTAAGCTAATGAGTAAGTTTTAAGCCTTCTCGAGAAATTGGCCAAGGCATCAATTCCGCTTTGCTCAGCTTGATGACACCATTCATTTAAGTTATCAACAAGTTGTTCTTGTGTACCAGAAGCACTGTCCCAAAATGAGACAAGGCTCATTTTCATCTGATAGATTCTCTGAAGCATAGCGTGTTTTGAAAGCACACTATTTAATTGCTCAGAAGCTTCGGCAGGTAATTCAGTATTATCCTGATAAAGAATTGGCTTAACATTCTCTAGAGCTGCAATGTCACTTAATGCAGGACCAGAAGTAGTTTCTTTAATCTTTCTTAGCTCTTCTGAATAAGTATGCTTGATGGCTTTTTTAAAATTTGCCATGACATGCAATCTATGAAGAACAACTGCTTTGAGAGTTTCATGATCACAGACAGTTTTCTTTTCATCAAAACAAACTTTTGGAGATACTTTTTTAACATGAGCTAATCCCAAAATTTCAAAAATACGGATGTACATCCAGCCGATGTCAAACTCAAACCACTTATTAGATAGTCGAGCAGAGCTGGCATAGGCGTGATGATTGTTGTGAAGCTCTTCTCCAGCAATTAAAATACCCCAAGGAACAATATTTGTGCTGGCATCTTTTGTAGCAAAGTTTCTGTATCCCCAATAATGCCCGATGCCATTGATTACACCCGCTGCCCATAGTGGAATCCAGATCATTTGCACGAGCCAAACTAATGCACCAGGAAATACACCAAAAAGAGCTATATCTATAATAGCCATTACTACGACTCCCCATATATGTCTTGGGGCATAAATTGTATTTTCTAGCCAATCATCCGGAGTTCCGCGACCGAAAGTTTTCAGAGTCTCAGGTTTGCAGGCTTCTTTTTGGTAAAGACCAACACCACCAAAAACAACTTTCCATATTCCGTGTATAATTGGGCTATGAGGATCTTCTTCTGTTTCGACAACAGCATGATGTTTCCTGTGAACAGCAGTCCACTCTTTAGTTACCATGCCAGTAGAGAGCCAGAGCCAAAATCTGAAAAAATGTTCAATTACAGGATGAAGCTCAACTGATCTATGAGCTTGGCAGCGATGTAAGAAGACAGTTACTGCTAGGCAAGTATAGTGAGTAGCTACTAAAGTAAATATTGCGATACCCCACCAAGAGAGATGCCAAAGGCCTTCAAAGAAGAAACTCATATTTATCCTTAAGAAAATTTCGTAGTAAATCAAAATGCAAGAAACGTAGAATACCAGAAGCAGAATTCTTTGCCAACGTGCCAATCAGTAATAACATGAGTAATTCACTCAACTTGGATGATAAATGCTAATAAATCGTAGATTCTATGAGCATTTAGGATTTATTGAGTAAAAGCCACTATTTGTTAAAGATTGCACATTATATGACGAAATAACAAATACAGGAAATTAGTTTTCAAAAAATTTATTTTAACTTGCGTAGGGTAGTTTTTATGCAGGTAATATTTTCAAATAGTAAAAGTTTTTTTTCATTCGCCCTTAGTGCCATGATCTTTCAAATTACATTTGTTGGATCTGTCTTTGCGGGTGCTTCTGGTGTTGTTTGCTCACAAGCTAATAATATTGAGTTACAACCCGAGTGTCGATATCTTGTCGGCCATATAGAATTGTCCACAAGTTCATCTGCATCTGAAGAAAATAGAGATGCAATCTTGAAAGATTCCAGTTCAGTCACTGTGGCAGCTTTCATGGACAGAGATAATAGTGATTCTGCACAGGTAAACCTTTTAGAAAGCTATCAAAAAGAGCATCATACAACAAATACTCAAGACTATTCAGTGGATCAAGCACTAGAAGTTTTTGCTGAGTTAGTTAAAGAAGAAGGCAAGAATACCAATATTGCATCTATGAAAAGTGTCTCCTATGAGAATAGTAAGTAGATTTTAGTTTAATGGTTCGCGATCTGTAAAGCCCTTTGGATATTCCACGGCTAAACCAGGAGTAACTTTGTTATAGAAATCTTCAGTTTTTGGTTTTATCTGTAGCGAGACAAAATAAACGACAAATCCTAATCCTACAACGAGTATTAGGTACTCCATCATTGTCGCACCCCTAGAAGAACTATATATATTTTGACGCCTGAGATAATTAATTTTGGAGATAATTTCCCTATCGAAGTTCATAAGCCAAGTATAATATATCAAGATTACTTTGGATAGGTTAAAGACATTTTTCTGATGTGAGATTCGTGATTAATATTTTAAAGCAAGAAGAAAAAGGGGTCAGTCTAATTTCTGCAGCAATAGTTTTACCATTAATACTATTGATAATGGCGATTCTTTTTGATCTTGGTCGAATTTATTTAACAACGATTTTTGCAAAAGAGATTGCAATATCAACTGCAAAATTTGCAGTCTCGTTTGATCCAGATACTAGTATTCCAGAGCTAGATGCTTTGATTAATCCCGTATCTGGAGAACATGAAGATATTACTTCTTCAAGGCGACAGTTTTGGAGAGATCAGATAGATCAAGCTCACTCCGATTTCCATGGCCTTACTTATTTTACGAAGAAAGAATTAAGAGTTTTTAATCTAAGCTACGGATTTATGTATGATATGAATAAGGATGTAGCTTTTCCAATTCCATCAGATTTAGATTCTAAAGAGGATCTTGCTGGCAAAGTTAGTTGTTCGATCTATTTTAATTTTGCAGATTTAGTTGATAGTACCATTTTAAATCAAAACTACAGTCGAGTTTATTATGTTGAGTGTGCAATGCCACTGTTTGGACTCGGGATGTTTTCCAGTTTAATTGGCAGCGATTTTATTTTGATAAAAAAAAGTGCCTATGCCTATCGTTCCGGAGATATTAATCCATGAAGATAGTCAAAGTTAATAAAGGCGCAATATTTATAGAATTTGCGATTGTGGTTACACTTTTGATTGGAATTGTTTATGGCTTAGCCCAGCAAATGACTACACTACTGGGTGAATTTGATCATTATGCCTTAGCAACAGAATTGATTATTGGCCCGCAAGAAAGATCTCTGGCTTTTAATACCAGTACTTCTCAGATCGAAAAACTTTCAGCAGCAACTTCACCTAGTCTTGCTGAATTTATGGATACAATTGGAAACTTTTTTAAACTGCGTGCTCCCAATGAATCTTATGCAGCTTTTATTATACTTACTCATATCAATATTGATCCAGAACAAGGAACTATAATAGATGTGGATGATACTACTTTTAATGATGTCTTCTTATACAATTTTGGAAATGGATCGAGCTGTCTTTCTGCAGCTAATATAACTCTTCTAACTGGATATGCACGAAGATATGCAGGTGGAAAAACCTGGCATGTAGTAGAATATGCACAAGCACAAGGAAATCAACCAACCAGTCCCAATGATGATACTGGTCGTTTCGGTTCTAAGCTTTATGATTTAGATAAAGCTGGAAATAGAGTACGGCGTTACGAGTCATTATTTCCTGTCCTCTCAGTCGTTATGTGTTCAGAGGTAAAAAGCATTGGCCTCACAAAACATCTCCTTACATATCATAGCTTAATTCCTAGGAGGCACTTAAATTAAAATGAAAAGTTACCACAATTCTATTACTAAGATTAATGAGGAGTCAGGTTTTATTCTGATGTGGGCATCTTTTCTTTTAATGGGAATTTTCTTCGCTGGAGTCACCTTTCTGCTTTATGCAGCAAGTAATGTAGCCAGAATGAAGGCTCAGTATTTAGCTATGAACTTAGTTACTGCTGGAGCATATAGTGCTGAGTTTGATAGTAAAGAAGCCTTAAATAACATGGCCATGTTGGCTCATTTTGAAGGCTTTAGATGGTCGCAACCTACCAAGCTAGGTCAGCAATATAGCAAAGGTTCTTTGTTGTTTGGACACGAGGTTAAGCAAGGATCTCAGTTTGGTGTTAGTGCCTTAGTGACTCTAGATCAAGAGAATATTTTAGGTGGTCTTTTTTCTAACTTGATCGGAGTATCCACTAGTTCTTTTTCAAAGGGCATGGCAAGTCCACTTTATTTAAAATTAACTTATGATTACTCCTCAAGCATTGCAAACGGATCTATCGATAGTTTACTAAAAGGTTTTAATGTAATGAATGCTGCTGGTGGTGTCGGTCCAAATGGCCAGCTCGTTGGCGGTGCCGTAGTGCCCAAGGCTGAAATACAAACCGCATTACCATTTGCTTGGGATCCGACATTTAGAATAGTTAAGCCTTGGGATTCTTATAGCTCGACATGGCCGACAATTTTGAAAAATCCTGCCCCAGCCTGTTCAAATCAATCCGAAGTAGGTTGCAATATTTATGCTTCATTTATTTCCTCCCAAAAAGAAGAACTGCTGCGCAAGGCATCAGATCTTTTTTTAGAGTATAAAAAAGGCAATACTACTTTAGCTGGTTCTGTGGGACGTGTTACGCCACATTTAGATATTGATATTCTGTGCGGAATGCTGCCAACTGGTTTTATAACAGCAGTCAATAACAGTTTAGATATTTCTGTTTTTGATCCCGTTCAAAATAATGGTGTTTGTGATCTTTGGAAATATGACGAGACGGTATTTTCAAATTATACTTTAAACGGTAGCGGTGAAATCAGAGCTAGTATTGTTAAGGAATATTCAGCAAAAGAGCCAAAAGATATTTTCTTTCAAGATGCATCCATGGCTCCGAATCGAATATTGCAACATTATTTAGATCTCACATTTTCAAGAAAGCTTTTACGGTATGGTAATGTTCAAAGTTTAGATGGCTTAACTGACTACTCAACTCCAACTCAGTTTAGTAGTTTACTAGATCCAAATCGCCCAATTTTAAAAGAGAGAGTTTTTCCAAATGATGCTTTTGCCTTTAATACAGGACCAATAAAAGATACGGCTTCTTATAAGCGAGTTATTAATGATCCACTTCTTCCATTTGGATGGCCTGGTCGAGTCGTTCCTCTTTTAAGTGCCACTGGTAATGCATATCCACTTAATGCGGAATTGCCTCAAGAAATTCGATATCCCAAAGAATTTAACTGTACTACTGGTCCGCCTAAAAGCATGAATTTTCCGATGAGTGCAGATGTTAACGATCCGGGAAATGTTCTTTGTCATATATATAATCAATGTAATCCAACAGCCACACAGATCGATTGTTTTGATCAAAGTAAGATTGATTCAAGTGAACATAAAAATGATTATTTTTATTCATCTAATTGGACAGACAAAAAAAAATCACCTTCCTGTGCCAGTGGAGGCAAGCCCACTTGTTTTGAAGATGTAAATTTAACAATTAAAGATACTGATAACTCCGTACAATGTATCAATGGAACCCCAAGATGCTTTGGCGATAACCCCTGGGCTTTTCCGGGTTGTGCTGATGGCTCTACACTTTCTTGTTGTGAGTGGGAGTGGGATGGGGTCTCAAGCTATACTTGTAAGGCATATAATTTATCCGCCTCTCCCGTAGTTCCAGATGGTCATTTAGAAGATCCTTTACCAAGAGGTCTAGTAACTTTTCCATCCACCGCAGCAACAACAGTTGGTACTGATATAATTCATTACCTAAATGATCTCAGTGCATTTCCAGGAGGTACTCATACTCATAATGCAGTACCACTGGATAGATGTAGAGATTTAAAAACTGCACTTGTTGGACAAAATGTAAGTTGTGCTTGGGTACTTGTAACAGACGGAAAGCCAAATCCGGTAGATGCTGAAGGTAATCAAGTTATATCTCAAGCCCAAGCTTTGGCGGATCTATCATCCAGGATGGATGAATTTACAAATACTGAAGGTGCTAAAACTTTTACCTGGTTTCTGGGGAGTGCGCAAAGTAGTTATGATGAACTTTTGAGTTTGCTACTTGCTTCGACGCTGGATCCAGCAATTACTAAAATTAATGATGATTATATCTCTCAAGAATTAATTATTCCAGGCAGTAGTTGTTCGGATTGGAATACGTCTCGTCCAGTTGGAGCACCAGATTGTAATACTTATAATACTCAAACACTACCAAATCATCTCGATGGAGCTGCAAATTTTACTCAATTTCAATCTGTGATGTCTTCTGGAAACAACCGGTTTTTCATCACTTCGGATATTCAAAATACTGTAAATGGAACTGAGCTTTCACAGGAATTTTTAGATGGATTGACCCATCTGTTAAGTTTACTAAAAAGAGAGATAAGTTTTCAAAAATAATTTGATTGTTTATGTTATTTTAACGTCTGAGTGCGGCATCAACTTTTTGTTATCTGGATTAAAAAATGAAAATTAGAATATTGAGGTCACTTGCAATCCTTTTTAGTGTTTTTCCAATTAATGTTTTCTCAGATCAAGTTGCATTTGATTCGAAGATTTCTAAAGTTACTCTTTTCCAAGATCGGGCACTCATTACAAGAATTGCCCAAGGCCAAGTTGCAGCTGGAATGCATAATATTGTTCTGTCTTCATTTCCCGATTCGATTGATGCAACTTCTTTGAGTATCAAAGGCATAGGAACCTCTAAAGTAGAGATTCAAGGCCTAGAATTTAAGACACGTTTTTTAGAGACCCCGGTTTTAGATCGTGCAAAAACCCTCGAATCTGAAATTGAAAAGCTTAAATCTCAAATTGATGAACTTATTAATGCAAAAAAAAGAATGGAAGGAGAGAAGAAGTTATTATTATCTCTAAAATTAGATGCTCCAGTTCCTTCTGAGAGCGATAAATCACTGAGACCTAGAACAGCTTCTGAAATGAGAGATGTATTAAAGTTTATATCTGAATCAGTTACTAAAATTGATTCCGATATGGGAATTGTCAATACTTCAAAAGTTACTTTACAGAAAAAACTTTCTACTTTGCAGCAAGAATTAGAACAAATTCAACCAACTCCTAAGTCAGAATCTATTGTCGATATCTCAGTCGATTCTAAGGAAGCTGGTAATTTTAAATTGGAACTTTCTTACCAGGTGATTGGGGCAAATTGGCAACCAGTTTATAATTTAAATATTCAGCGAGCTTCGCTAGAAAGAAAATATGAACTTGAAACATATGGAGTTATAAAACAACAAACTGGGGAAGACTGGAATAATGTTGAGTTGGTATTATCTACTGCTCGCCCTGGTGTTGGAATTGACAGACCTATTCCAGTAGCTTTAATATTTGATGTAATGCCACCACCTATGATTTTGCAAAAAATGGAGTTGGCAGGTTCCCCTCAACGCGGCGCAAATAACGAATCTATTGCTCCTCTATCAGCTATGCCAGCTACAGCTGATGATTTAACTTTGCAGCAAGAAGCCACTGAACAGTCTGCCGAGCTAAGTAAATATGGAAGTCTTACTTATAAAATTCCATCTCTTGTAACTATCAAAAGCGATGGTTCTACTGAAAAGATTAAAGTAACTGAAAGTTCCTTACAGGGTAGCGAGAGTAATGTTGCCGTTCCATTTCAGAGTTCAGAGGTTTACGAAGAGGGAAAATTAACTGTTGCTAGCGCTCCTTTGTTACCCGGAATGGTAAGCATTTTTGCGGATGGTGGTTTTCTGGGAAGTACTTACTTGCCATTTACTGCCGCAGGTAAAGAATTTCAGATGCCATTAGGTGTCAGCAATGAATTATCTGTAAAAAGAACATTGCTTAATAAATTTGAAGATGACTCAGGTGTTGTTCGGTCTTTTAGACGCATTAAAGCCATTTATGAAATTGAAGTAGAGAATTTTACTGACGCGGCTAAAAAAATTATTGTCCTTGATCGTGGTATTGTTTCACGGAATGAAAAAATCACCGCAACTGTAACCATGGAAGATCCAAAATCTATAGCAAAAGAAGATCCTACTCGCCTCAATAAAGAAGAAGGGATCATGGAATGGCATCTCGACTTAGCAGCCAAAGATAAAAAAACCATCCGTTACGAATTGACCGTCGAATTCCCCACAGATCTCTCAGTTCAGGGAGTTGAAGAACTATAGTCCTTCAGTATGAAGAACTTTAGTTCCCCAAAGCGGGACTAATTCGGGACACCCATTAATTACAAGTTTGTAATCAATTGATTTTATTCATTTATTATAATTTCAATCAATGGGTGTCCCCAATTGTCTAGGTTTCCATAGTTTGATTTAAGCACTACATTATCTTACGATGTATGGCCCAATGTTGGTCCTTTTGAGAGGCAAAAGTTTGTTCTGGTCTAAAGAAAAAGATATCCCACTGAGTTTCAGATTTGAGAATGTTCGGATCGATTCTTTTGCTACAAATATGCCTAGCAAAGCAATTACCTCTGCTGAGATTGAGGCTCGGCTTGCTCCTGTGTTCAAGCGTTTGAAAATTCCAACTGGAACTTTTGAAAAGTTAACTGGAATTAAGACTCGCTATTTTTGGGATGAGACAGTTTCTCCAAGTCAGATCGGAACAGTTGCTGCATTAAAGGCTTTAGAAAAATCTTCAATTAAACCAGATCAAATTCAAGCCCTTTTTAATTGCTCCATTACTCGCGATTATTTCGAGCCTGCCACCTCTTGTTTAATTCATGATCAGTTAGGTATCCCTGAGAGCACTTTAGTTTTAGATATTTCAAATGCCTGTCTAGGATTTATGAATGGCATGATGGTCATGGGAAACATGATCGAATCTGGCATTATTAAGGCTGGTATACTTGTCTCTGGTGAAGTTTTTTATAAACCTGCTGAGTATTGCATTAAGCATATTTTAGCTAAGGAAGATATTACGCGGGATGAGTTAATCAAACTTCTTCCTACTTTAACTCTTGGTTCAGGTGCTGTTTCTTATATTCTGGCCCATAAAGATTTAACACCCTCAACTCATAAAATAGTTGCCGGAGTTGCAAAATCTGCCACCACTCATAATGATCTTTGTAGTGGCAATGGTGATTATTGTCATTTCCATACTGGAGATTTCGATCCGGTAATGACAACTGAATCGAGCAAACTAATTTTAGAAGCATCTAGATTAGGTGGTCGTGCTTGGAAACAACTTTCTGAAGTAATTGGCTGGAGTAGGGAAGATGTTGATCATGTATTTTGTCACCAAGTAGGACGCCAAGTTAACGAAGCTTTTTATAGAGAGATGGGCCTTGATTACGCCAAAGAATTTACAATTTATGAACGGTACGGAAATCTTGCTTCCGCAGCACTGCCTTCAGCTCTTGCGATTGGGGCCGAAGAAAAAGGCTTAAAGCAAGGCGATAAATTGGTAATGACAGGATTTGGTAGCGGACTTAACGCACTCTTCCTCGGTATTGAATGGTAAATTTCAATCTTCCTTTCAATCTCTATGAAATTCGAGAAGTTTCCTTATAAAGACCTCTATCCATTTGAATCTCACTACTGCAATGTAGGTGGATATAAAATGCACTACGTTGATGAGGGTCAGGGGCCCTTAGTGATTTTAGTTCACGGCAATCCTACTTGGAGTTTTTATTACCGAGAAGTTATCAAGAAACTTCGCACTCAATTTCGAGTGATAGCTCCTGATCATATTGGTTGTGGATTGTCAGAACATCCATATGGCCGACATTTTAAGGCAGCTGATCGAGTTACACATCTTCAAAACTTAGTAGATTCCTTAGGCTTAAAAAGTTTTTCCTTAATCATGCATGATTGGGGTGGATCAATCGGCACAACTTTGGCTGTTAGAAATTTAGAGCGTATCGATCGTTTGATATACTTAAATACAACTCTAACTGAGACCGAGAGTCTGCCATGGTTTATTAAGATTTCTTCCAAACCATTTATCGGAAAATTTTTAACTAAAACCACAAAAACATTTTTAAGACTTACCACAAATGTTGGAGCCGCCACGAAGCTGCCCAAAAGGGTAAAAAAAGGATATTTTTTCCCTTATAGAACTGCGAAAGATAGGAGTTTCGTTTGGGATTTTGTACACGATATCCCATTTAACATGGATCATCCCACCTATAGTGGCATGATGGAAATTAGCCGAGGTGTTCCTGAATTATCAAAAAAACCAATTCAAATAATCTGGGGTTTGAAAGATCCATGTTTTCATCAGGAAATATTAACTCAATTAATGAGACTTTTTCCTGCTGCTAGAGTTTTAGAAATTCCAACTGCTTCGCATTTAGTAGTAGAGGACGCAACAGATCTTGTTAACGAAACGATCGAAAACTTTTTAACTGCTCAAATCGAACTTCCATCACAAAATGCTCCAATAGCTCTCGATCCAAAAGAAATTGCAAATACTTTATATGGTCGCTTTGTTTTAGAAGCCTCAAAACGTCCATTTCAAGATGCTGCAATTGTTCCTTCTGTGTTGGGAAATAATATTTCATACCACCACATCAATTACTCAGACATTAAATCTTTAGTTGCTCGATATCATAGAGGACTTTGTACTTTAGGTCTTAGATCTGGAGATAAAGTTCTGTTTTTAGTAAAGCCAGGAATAGATTTTCTAGCCTTAGCCTTTGCAGTTATGGCCGAAGGTGCTGTGCCAATTTTCATTGATCCTGGAATTGATAGAAAATATCTAATACAAGCCTTAGGTGATATTAAAGCCGATGTATTTATCGGTACACAAAAAGCCCATTTTTTAAGAATTCTCAAGAAAGATCTTTTCTCTTCTTTAAGATTTCACGTAATTGCAAATGAGTGGGGAGTGACTGGGGGTCCAACACTTTCAGTGCTTAAGAGATTTGCCTCGACTCCTGAATTGCCAGCAAAGTATTCAAACATTGGCATGGTTGCATTTACTTCTGGTGCAACTGGAGTTCCCAAAGGAGTAATCTTTACTCAAGAAATGCTTATTGCTCAACTTTTTGTATTTAGAGAGGAGTTTGGCATTTTGCCTGGAGGGAAAGATCTACCGCTTTTACCAATGTTTTCCCTTTTTCAATTAGCAAATGGAGTTACGAGTGTTTTTCCTCCACTCGATCCGAGTGAGCCTTTGGCATTGGATCCTTCAAAAGTTGTAAGAATTATTAAAGATCTTTCTATTTCTTATTCATTTGGCTCCCCAACTCTTTGGAGAAAAATTGCTGAGTATTGTCAACGAATCAGAATAACTTTGCCAACTATGCGCGGAGTTTTTATGGCAGGTGCAGCTGTGCCACCTTCAGTTGTAAAGATTGTAAAAGAAGCCACTTCTAATGGAGATGTGTTTACACCCTATGGAGCAACAGAAGCTTTACCTGTGACTAAAGCTCCCGCGGATGATTTACTAAGAGACGCTCCCAAAGAAGCTCGATCAGGTGAGAAGGGTGCTTATGTTGGAAAACCGATTATTGGAATTAAGCTTAGAATTATCGCTGAAGAAAGTGGAGCGATCCCCGAAATCTCGTCCGTAAAATATTTATCTCCATATGAGATTGGAGAAATAATTGTTTCAGGACCAACAGTAAGCCCTGCTTATCTAAATCGTCCTGATGCGGATGCAATTGGCAAGATTAAAGATGGCCAAGGATTTTGGCATCGCATGGGTGATATGGGATACCTAGATGAGGCAGGTGGCCTTTATTATTGTGGCAGAAAGAGTCACATAGTACGGAGCGAAGGACGTGACTTTCATAGTGTGCCGATTGAAGAACTTTTTAACATGCATCCTCGTGTAGCTAGGAGTGCTCTTGTCTCAGTAGCTGGTAATCCTGCTATTGTTATTGAACCTATTTCTAGTTGCTGGCCAGAAAAAGAGGAAGATGCTCGACAATTTAAAGATGAATTAAAATTTATAGCTTCATCAAATGAGATTTGTAAAAATATTAATAAATTTTTCTTTCATCCATCATTTCCCGTCGATCGCAGACATAATGCCAAGATCTATAGAGATAAATTAGGTGAGTGGGCCCTGAGCATTGATAAAGCTTCGCGGAGAATTATCCATGCAGGCTAAATATTTGGTTACTGGTGGTGGCGGTTTTCTTGGCAAGGCACTGTGTCTAAAATTAAAAGAGCTAGGTCACGAGGTAATCTCTATCTCTCGATCTGATTATCCAGAGTTGCATGCTGCCGGAGTTGCTACGATATGCCACGATATCTCAAAACCCTGGGATAAAATTCTAGAAAAACTAATTGCGGTGAATGGTGTTTTTCATACAGCTAGTAAAGTTGATATGTGGGGTAAGTACGATGATTTTTATCAAACAAATTTTGTCGGCACAAAAAATGTGATTGATGTTTGCAAAAAGCTAACAATTAAAAGACTTGTCTATACCAGCTCTCCAAGTGTAATTGCTGATGGTTCAAATACTGCAGGTGTTGATGAATCATACCCTTATCCTAGTAAATATATGGCTTTTTATCCTGCTACTAAGGCATTAGCCGAGAGAGAAGTTCTAAATTCTAATTCGACGGATCTTTTTACTTTAGCATTAAGGCCGCATTTAATATGGGGACCTGGGGATACGCACCTCGTGCCAATGGTACTTGCTCGGGCTCGTAAAAATAAACTTATCAGAATCGGTAGCGGTAAGAATTTAGTCGATACAAGTTTTATTACAGATTGTGTGGCTGCGCATATTAATGCCATGCAGGCTTTAGATACAAATTCTAATGCTCGCGGCAGACCATATTTTATTAGCCAATGTGAACCAGTAAGACTTTGGGGTTGGATCGACCAGATTTTAAAACTAAATAATGTAGCACTGGTTTCTAAGTCCTTACCTGCAGGAGTTGCGAAACTTGTTGCTGGAATATTAGAGACTATCTGCAATTGCTTGCCAAATAATCCGGAACCAATATTTACAAGATTTTTAGCTTCGCAGATGTCTACCGATCACTATTTTAATATTGATAGCGCAAAGAGAGAACTTGGGTATAAGCCAGAGTATTCAATAGAACAGGCTATGAAAGTGACTTTTGGGTAATATAGTGTTTTTCAAAAGTCTTTGCCGAATCACAAAACATAGCAAAAGAAACTAGGTTAAATCTTATTTCTTGTTAAAGCTTCGGGTTAACTATGATTTATAAAAATGCAAAACACTATAATGGGCCTGTTGCAAAACTCTCTCCTACTGCGAAAAGCGATCTTTGGCCTGCGACATCGTCATTCTTGAAGAGAAAAGCCTTAACATATCCAGTGGATATTCTTGCGGTTTTCTCTCTCGACTTCCTTGTTTCGGCATAAATCTGACTTATCTCGTTACGGAGATAGTTTTGCAACAGGCCCATAATCAAAAATTTTCCCTGGATTCAAAATTCCCTTCGGATCAAAAATGCTTTTTATCTGCCTCATTAAATTAATTTCTGCCTCAGTGCGAGAATAATGAAGATAATCTTTTTTCAATAGCCCAATCCCATGCTCTGCTGAAATAGTGCCTTTATGTTTTTGTACTAATTCAAAAATTTTGTGATCTAGAGCTGAGCAAGATGTAAAGAAATCCTTTACTGATAGATTCTCAGGTTTAATTACATTTAGATGTAGATTGCCATCTCCAATATGACCAAAAATAATAATTTCAAATTTATTATTCCAAGTGCTTTGAATATCTCTTAGTTCAGAAATGAAACTAGGAATTTCGGAAAGTGGAAGAGCGATATCATTTTTATGAGGGATATGAACTTTATTTATTGTCTCACTAATGCGCTCTCTTAATGCCAAAAGTTGAGCAGATTGTTGACTACTTTGGGCAATAATTATTTCAGAAATTATGCCGTTTTCGATCAATAAGGAAAGTTTATGTTGATATAGATCTAAATCTTCTTTAGATGATATTTCAATTTCAAGAGCCAAATATGCTGACGCTTTGATTGAAAATGGGTCGCTTAATCCAGCATGATTTATAACTAAATCAAGAGCACTTCTTTCAAAATATTCTATTAAGTTAATAGTTAGACCGGCAGCCCTAATTTCTTGCATTATTTTTAAACTTTGCTCAGAATTATTAATTGCACACATTGCAAGGCAAGTACTTTTTGGAGGTGCGGTAAGGCGTACTATAACTTCGGTAATAATACCAAGCGTTCCTTCCGATCCTATAAATAGGGATCGTAAATCATAACCAGATTGATTTTTATATAGTGAGCCATTTAGCTTTAAGATTTCTCCAGTACCAGTTACTACCGTCAGTCCCAAGATCCATTCTTTAGTACTGCCGTAACGCACTACTCGAATACCGCCAGCATTAGTTGCAACATTGCCAGCGATACTACTTGAGCCCCGACTTGCAAAATCAACTGGATAGTAAAGTCCAGCATCACGAGCTTTAATTTGAATTGATTCTGTTGTTGCACCAGCCAGGCAATGTAATGTTCTTTCAACTGAATTGATTTCTAAAATTCGATGCATTTTAGAAAGAGAAATAATAACCTCCCCATTGGTAGCAGTGGCCCCACCGCTATATCCAGTGCGACCTCCCGAAGGTACAAGTGTTATTTGTTCTCGATTACAAATTTTAATAATCTGGCTAACTTCTTCAGTGCTCCGAGGTAAAAGAATAATGGAGGGAGAAGCCTTAAATTGTTTAAGGCTATCTTTTCCAAAAAATTCGAGATCGGAAGCCTCGCTCAGGATTGAGTTCGGCTTGAGGAATGGTTTAAAAAGATTTATCAATTCTGGCAAAGTCATTATTTCCTCAACAATCAATCTAGGGCTATAAAGGGTCTACAATAAACCCATAAAAAAGAAACTTAATTCAGATTTATGACACAAGATAATCTTTTTGTAATCGACTTTGATAGTACTATTATTAAAGTGGAAGCACTTGATGAGCTAGCTACAATTTCTCTTAATAAAGTTAAGAATAAAAAAGAACTAATTGAACAAATTAAAGAGATAACCCGTAAAGGAATGGAAGGGGAGATCTCTATTACTG
>JAWXBT010000118.1:0-5671 GCA_034440315.1 bacterium | reverse complement strand
ATATTTTAGTCAGCCAAAAGAGCACTTAGTTTATCCAAGTTCCGAATTTTTATAATACCTGGTTTGGCTAAGTCTAATACTCCTTCACGCTCAAGATTTTTTGTTACACGAATTGCGGTCTCAGGTGTAGATCCAGTTAAATCGGCAAGTTCTTTACGTGTTAGGTAAATTCTCGGTTGTCCTATATCAACACCATCTTTTCCAAATCTAGGAATAAGATTTATAAGTGTTGAAGCAATCCTACATTCAACTTTGGTGTGAGCTAAACCCAATGCCAGTTCATTTGATTGAGATAGTCTTTGAGACACTTCTTGAGCAATGATCTGATATAATTCAGGATGTTTTTCAATAAATTCAATAAAATTTGAACCTCTTATCATTAGTATTTTTGAAGGTTTTTGAGCAAGAATAGTTGAGTTTGTAATTCTACTTTCTAGAACTCTTAATAATCCAGTGATGTCTCCAACTGCTAATAATTCTAGAGTTAATTCTTTGCCGTTAGAAATACTTTTTGTGACTGCTAAGCGACCACTAAGTACGATAAAGCCAAATTCAGGTTTCACTTCGCTTTTTGAAATTACTTGGCCATTTTCCAAACTTTTAATGGCACTACCCTTTGCGAGTATTGAAATTTCTTTTTTTGAGATCGATCTGAATAGGGGAAGTGAACTGATAAATTTAACCCGTCCTTCTTCTGCATTCAAATCTTCTTCGATAAAGATCTCTATTTCGGACTGATCGGATATCTCTTCTTCATGCTCCGAGTTTCTCCTGATACTATTCAAAACAACCTCAAGAGTTGTTCTTAGATCATCGATATCATATGGTTTTAGGATATAACCGAAAGGATAAGTTAATTTTGCGCGCTGTAATGTTCCCTCGTCTCCATGTGAAGTAAGAAATATTATCGGAGTTTTCACAGAATCTAAAATTTGCGCTGCGGCCTGGATACCATCCATTGCTCCTTTAAGATTAATATCCATAAGTGCTAAATCAGGTTTCAATTCCCTAGCTTTGACAACTGCGAGCTCTGCAGTATCAACATGACAGACAACCTCATAGTCTAAACCTTCCAGCATTTGACACAGATCAAGTGCAACAATACCTTCGTCTTCTACCACCATAATTCGGGTTTTGAGTGACATTGATACTTATCCTTTTATAAATCCATGATTATTGGTGTGATGTCTATCTTCCACGACCAAAATAAATAGAATGATTTTTTAATCTTAATTGTTATTTATGTATTTAATTATTTTTGACAATGCTGTTGATATGATCAAGATCATCTTACGTTGCTAACCCTATTGCTACATCCGATAAGTTTTTTACCTAGGAAATCCACTTGCGGTACTATGGTTCCTCGAAGTGGAACGAAATAGAGAAGTATTCGGAAATTACTTATTGGGATAACAATGGCTAATTTATTCTTTCTAAGTTTTTAGACATTTTTAAATAAATCTTTTCGTAGTGCTGAACCGTCAGTTTGAAGTCTTCAACTACGCTTTTAGCTAATGTTAATGAATACTGATAGGTCATAACTCCCATTCGCAGTGGTAATCGAGATTCTAATACTGATGTCAATCTTTGGGAGATAGATCGTCCGTCGTTCAAATGACTAAAAGCTTCTTTAAAAGGCATCGGAGATTTATTAAGCCATCTTATTGCATCTGCAATTAATGAACGATCAAATTTGTGTGGAGTAGTTAATGTAGGATTTTTGATAAGGCTCATTCTCTCTTCGATCTCAGGAAGTTGACTATACATTTCATCCATATTCTTGCGTAATTTTCTATGTAAATTATTGGGCCGTACCTGAACCAAGGTCGATTCATCAATTCGATTTCCAGTGACTGAGTGTATAAATGTACGCCAAGTCTTTTCAGTATTTCTAATATCCTTGAGAGTTGCAGTAGAAAAAGGAGTAATCCGTGAATGTGTTTCAAAATAATCTAGAACAAAGTTACGAGAACCTACCTTAAGTGAATCATTCCATCTAACAGATAATATTTCCCGAAAAGTAAGTTGAGCTTCTGAATTAAGAAAATTATATTTAGCAAGCGAGATAATTTCTTGCATTCCTTGAAGTTTATTCGCAAAGCGAAGAAAAAGTGGTAAATCTGATTCAAAGAGATGGACTAATGGCCCTTGAGCTGCAGTGCGCATTAAATCTATATATTCTTTGCCAGTAGTATTTAAAAGATCCCTAAGTTCAGTACATGATAATCCAACTGCATCTAAAGTTTCTGATCTGTATAGTCTGTTTGTAGAGGACTTAAGCGAAGCAAATTCTGGTATTTCATCAAAGACTCCAGCCCTGGCAAGAAGATCTACGGCTGATAAAGCCAGAGCAAAATCTTCAGAAACAGACATTACTTGATCTGATGCGGGATGAAGATCTTTCCCTACTATGGTCTCGAGTCGCTTTTTTAAATATGGAGTCACTATCTTAAGTATCAAAGGCACAATTGCTAAATCTATTTCTCCTGCACCCTCAGGATGCATTCGAAGACGTACATGTGCTGAAACCACCGCAAGATCTAATAAAGCAGTTTTGGGAAATTCATTAAGAACGTTTATTTGATGGACAAGTGTCTCTAAATTACTGTGAAAATGAATTAAGGGTAACAATAAGATATCTTCAGCATTAGGGAGTACTTGAGCTAGAGAGTGTCCTGCCCTTTTTAATGAAGGCAATACGACTGCATCGAGCTCTTTCATGACATTAAATTTTCTTGTTAAATCATTATCTTCAAGTACGATATTTGATAAAGCGAGCAATTGATTTGTTATTGATCCGCAACATTTAGATTTTGTTTCGTCATCGAGTAAGTTAGTGATGGATTGTAAGCCTACTTTACTATTCATCAAATCTAATAAAATTTCTTTTGGTAATTCTTCATAAAGAACTAAAGGCAGAGCTCCAGGTTTATCAATTTCTCCTTCAAGCCAGGTAGATTCAAAAATTGAAGTAGCTTCTGTAGGCTCATGATGAAGAACTAAAATATCTGGTGCAAATTGAGAAAGAATTTTAGGAGACCATGCATATGCAAGTTTAGCATAAAGATTAGCTCCCTCAATCGGATCGATTTCTATTGTCTCAATTACCGAAAAAGTACTAATAAGTTGTAATTGGAGTCGTCCCAAAGTAGATCTAGAGATTCTATGAGGTTCTAAATGAAAAATTGTAATATCAATAATTTCCCTGCTAAGCGGAACCATTTGCGCATCCTCAAATGGGAATAATTCGATAGGGGGTCCAAGCGAATTTTCTCTATCATCTTGACTTGTCATTAAGTACTTACAACTTTACCTGAATTTAATATTTGAATAGCCACCACAGATAGTAGAATTACTCCACTTTCTTGAGCAGCTCTTGAATAGCTAAAATTAATTCTTCCGCTTCAATTGGTTTACAATAAAATTTTTGAAAACCAGATTCAAAAGCCTTCTTCTTTTCTGTTTCTGAAGACCTTGCAGTTAAGGCAATTGCGGGAGTATTGCGATGTTTTTCAGAAAAAAGTGAACGCACTTTTTTAATCATTGAATGTCCATCCTCTAGAGGCATAGATAAGTCACTGATGATAATGTCAGGGGAGAATTTTTCAGTTAATAACAATGCCTCATGAGCGGACTCTGCTAAAAATACTTCAGAATCTAATTCAGAAAGGGTTCGATTCAAAAAATCTAGTGTATCTAAGTTATCATCTACGATAAGGATCTTTGATCCTTGCAATGAAGTAATCTGTTGATCCGAATGATGGTCCATTAGTCGTGACTTTTGATTTTCTTGCAATAAGAGAGAGAATCTAAAAGTAGATCCCAAACCTTTACCCTGACTTTCAACACTAATATGCCCACCGTGTAATTCAATTAAGTGTCGGACGATGGCAAGTCCCAATCCTAATCCACTATGTTCTTTTGTCGTTGATGAATCTCCTTGTCTAAATCGTTCAAAAACATGTGGCAGGAAAGCTGGCTCAATACCAATACCAGTGTCGGTAATTTCAACAACGGCCCATTGATCAATACCAGTCATGGATATAGTTATAGAACCATTAGGAGGTGTAAATTTCATAGCATTATTGAGTAAATTCCAAAAAACTTGTTGTAAACGATCCTCATCACCTAAAATATAAACAGAATTACAATTTGTTATAAATTTTGTATGTAGATGCTTGGCTTGGGCACCAGGTAATATTGAATCTATGGCTCTTCCAATGATCTGTTTTAGATCCACAGATTTCATACTAATTCTGGCCTTTCCAGTAATAATTTTAGAAACATCCAAAAGATCATTTACAATCTTAACTTGAGCCTTCGTGTTGTGTTCAATGGTATCAAGGGCATGAGCAGATGTTTCCGCATCAAGTTTTGAGTTCTTCATCAAACGAATCCAACCTAAAATAGATTGTAAAGGAGATCTTAATTCATGAGATAGGTTTGCAAGAAATTCATCTTTGGCTCTATTGGCTTCTTCTGCGCGAGCTCTTTCTCGACGTTCTCTAATCAAAGCTTCCTGCTCAGCAAGTTGGCGGTTTCTTACTTCCTTTGTAATACGCTCAAGATCAAGGCGCATTTTTTGTTCTTTTAACCAAGCACTACGGAGTTGCAATTCTATAGATTTGTGACGTGATATATCAAGATTACAGCCGACTATTCTAATCGGCTTATTATTTTCATCTTTAATAATAACGGCCTGATCCCAAATATAAAGGTAATGGCCATCAGAATGTTTGATTCGGTACTCAACTTCGCAGTTGTCTGATTCGGTTTGAAAGGCTCTCAAAACTCGTTGAAGATCATCTGGATGGATTCTACTGTTCCACCATTCGGGACTTTCTGAAGCGTTCTCTGCTTTTTTACCGAGTAATTTAACGTATTCTTGAGAGCGTTTAACCTTTCCAGTTCTTAGATCTGCATCATACATGATGCCAAAAAGAGCTTTAGCAAACAGAGCTAATTGCTCCGTTTCAGGAGGAAGATTTTCTGAGATATCTGTATTTTCAGTTTGTTTTGATTCTGATTGATTTGAAGAGTGCAATTCATTGCTCCATAGTTAAAGACCGCCAAATCCATCTGCGAAGAAATGAAATCTTAACAGAATGGAGGAATAAGTCACCTTGTATCGAATTTTTACACACTTTATCTTTTTAAGAGGTGCCACTCAGTAATGGTTTCTCGATACAAGAGGATTTTAACATGATGATAAGTTTAGCATTTTTTACAATATTCAACAGAATGCTGAATAAATTATGGGTTTATTATCATTTCCTAAATTAGTCTAAATTTACCCAGCAAGTTCTCGAATAGCTAGAATAACACCATCGACATTGCCATCTTTAATTACAAATCTTTTAGCTCCGTTTTTGATTATGGAATCTATTTCAATCTGATCAGCAGACCCACTAAAAATAATAATATTTGTTTTAGTAGAGACCCTAATAAGTTCAGAAATATGGCTAGAAGTATTTTCTCCAGACATATGTAGATCTAAAATTAAAAAATCAGGTTTCAGTTTCTGCATTTCACCAATCAAAACGGTAATATCAGTAACCAGCCCTAAGCATATCATGTCAGATTGATCGTTTATGACGGACTCGAGATCAAGAGCTATTAACACTTCATCTTCAGCACATAAAACTGTGATTTTTTTTGTATTGTTCAATTT
>JAWXBT010000117.1:0-3004 GCA_034440315.1 bacterium | reverse complement strand
GCATTATATGTTTCATCATTTGTTTGAATTCCTCTGATCAGTTCTACTAATTTCATAAGAGGAACTGGATTCATAAAATGCATTCCAATTACTTGACTAGGTCGCTTTGTAGTTGCGGCAATTTTTGTAATCGATATAGAAGAAGTATTACTTGCTAAAATCCCCTCAGGTTTTAATGTCTCGTCTAGATTTTTAAAAATTTCAGCCTTAACCTGAAAATTCTCTGTTGCAGCTTCAACAACCAAATCACAAGAAGCAAAATCTTGCATGGTGTTTCCAGCAAATAGTAAGGCTTTAGCTGCTTCGCTTTGAATGGCAGTTAATTTTCCTTTTTCGACCATTTTATTAAGTTGGCTAAAGATGCCTTTGACGTTTTCAGTGAGATTGTCTTTGGAGACATCCCAAATTAGAGTCTCATATCCTGACATGGCTGATACTTGTGCAATCCCAGCACCCATTTGTCCCGAACCAATAACTCCAATCCTTGATATTTCTTTCATCATAACGGTCTTGAATCTAAAGCTTAATTTCCTCTAAAAGTATCAGTATCTTTGGTTAAGATACAAGCAGGACGGTAATTCTGATTATTTAAAACAGCGTTATTATTTAAATCTGACTTCGCTAAGGTCTGTCTGAATAAGAAATATTCCCCAAAATCGGATTTTTTTAAATTATTGCTCTCTTTATTTGTTAACCCTCAACTGGTAGATCTCAACACTCAAATCTTTTCCTGTAGGCCCAAAAAACATGATTTTCAATTTGTTTTCTAAGAATTTAGCCGTTGATCTTGGTACTGCAAGTACTCTTGTTTATTGTGAAGGTAAGGGAGTCATTCTTAATGAGCCTTCTATGGTTGCTATTAAAGAGCGAGACGGCAAGAAAATTGCTGTCGCATTCGGAAGAGAAGCTAAGGCAATGCTAGGACGAACCCCGGAAGGAGTTACAGTTATTCGTCCAGTACGTACAGGAGTTATAGCTGATTTCGAGGTGGCTGGTATGTTACTTCAAAATGTTCTTTCTAGAGCCAGTAAGCAAATCGGTGCTGTTGTAAAACCAAGAGTGATCGTTGGTGTTCCATCTGGAGTAACCGAAGTGGAAAGAAGAGCAGTAGAGGAGTCAGTTGCTGCTGCCGGTGCTAGAGATGTGCGACTTATCGAAGAAACAATGGCATCTGCAATTGGTTGTTCATTGCCTGTTACAGAAGCCACGGCCAGTATGGTAGTCGATATTGGTGGTGGTACTACTGATATCGCTGTAATTAGTCTTAATGACATTGTTTGCTCAGTTTCTTTGCGAGTTGGTGGTGAAGCTTTTGATAATGCAATTATTAATCACTTACGACGTCAGCATAGACTTTTAATTGGAGAGCCCACTGCGGAACTTGTAAAAATAACCATCGGATCTGCCCATTCCAGTTTTGATGATCAAAGTATGGAAGTTAGAGGCAGAAGTTTAACAACTGGTTTTCCTGCCTCGGTAGTAGTGGACGGCAAAGAAATTCGTGAAACTCTTTTAGAGGTTATTGCCACTATTGTAGCTGGTATTCGTCAGGCCCTAGAAAGTACACCTCCTGAATTAGCTGGAGATATTATCTCTTCTGGAATTGCATTAGCAGGTGGTGGATCTCTTTTGAAAGGTCTAGATCGTAGAATTAGTGAAGATCTGAAACTAGCTGTTACAGTTGCTGATAATCCAACTGCTGCCGTAGTAGAAGGCGCAGGAAAATGTTTAGAGAATGTGGATCTTTATAAGAATATTATTTTGCGGTAGGTCTGCATATAACTTTGCTAACAGATCTGCTTTCTAAAAGTTCGGCTTTTAAGTCTCTAAAAGTTTTCAAATCCCCTGACAAAGCAGCTATTATTCCACCAATTCCACTTGATACCGTTGTAGCTAAGAACCAAAGTGCTCCCAATGCTAGAGCTTGCTCACTTGAAACATGACCATGGAAAAAGAAAACAAGAGACGACTCTCTGACTCCTAATCCTTGCCAGCTAATGGGTAATGTTCCAAGAATATTTACAAAGGGAATAGCCGCGAAAATCATAGGCCAAGATACATCAATCCCTAGGGTGCGAATCATATAGCCGTTAGTAAGAATTTGGGCGGAATGGAAAAGAACAGAAATTAAGGTAATATATCCAAGTTTTGACCAGGATCTTGGAAACTGAGCAGATACGCGTTCAATTTTTGAACGATATTTATTATTTTTTGGAGTAAGTTTTAACAAAAGAGATGGGCCAACAACCCAGCCAACACAAATTAAAATTGCACTACCTAAAAGGAACAGCTTTAAAGCAAAGTCAATTTTATCGTGTTCTAATGCATAAACAGAGAGAATTCCAATTAGTGCTAAGACTGCTAATCCGTGTGCTCTATCGGCAATAACCGATGCCAGGGCTTCAGTTTTTGTGCCTTTACCAGCAGAGATAAGTAGCCCCCGAGCAACATCACCTCCAACTGTCCCTAGACCAAAACAATTTACATACATGCCAATAAAGTAGGCTCTAAGAGTGATGAGATAAGAAACATTGAGAGAGTTAGTGGCTAAACACCACCATTTATACGAACTAAGCAATTGTCCAAGGCTATAAAATACTGTGACTAAAATGATAACATGATAGGGGATGCTTAGGAGCGTGGCTTTTAGTTCTTGAAAATTTACCAAGCGGAAAACCACAAATAGCATTATAAAGCTGACTGCCAATTTGATTAAAGTTTTCTTTCCCATCTTTGATTAAAAAATTATTAAAAACGAGAACTGACAATATTGTAGGCGGTGTTTTCAGACAAGCTACCTTGGTAGCTATAGTAAGTGACAGAAATACTAAGCCATAAATTTGAAGATCTACAAAGAATCAAAAAATTTCGCTTTCTTCTCTAAAGGCTAATTACTTGGATCACTTCCTACTTTTTGTTTTCCCTCTCAATAAGTCGGCTCTATAGTGAGTGACATAATTTATGATTTCGCCTCGGAATTATGTCACTTACTACAGTAATATAT
>JAWXBT010000116.1:0-2763 GCA_034440315.1 bacterium | reverse complement strand
TAAGGTTCCCCAATCAGCACCTTTGTTAAAAGATCTGCGATCGCGACGACTTGAGGATCGAGTAAGACTAGCAACACTTTCACCGCTGAACTCATTTGAGAATTAAGATACGTCAGTTTCGACAGTGCGCCAAGTGTCGCATTGTCGCGTTTCCGTATTGGAAAATGGAAGCATGGCTAAACGCAAGGACAACAAAGAATTCAGGGTGTATCTGCCAGCAGACGCGCACAGGCTGCTCCAAAGCATTGCGGCTATTAGGGATTCATCGGTTAACGCACTGGTGAATGATGCGGTAGAACAGTGGTTAATAGCCACAGAACAGCAGAAAACCATTGAGCGACATCGATTGCATGAAATTGATGAGCCAGAATAGTGGGCAGTGCCCACCCTACTTAAGCTTGATGACCAGCCTTAGAGTTTCTAATTTTAGACCGTGGAAAAATAAATTAGATTCAGAAGGTTATCCTGGTTTTGTGCTTTAATCTTAAATGCTAAATTCTAAAGCCGCTAATGACTAATAGCCAAAAGCCTGGTCTTTTTGGAATTAATTACTCAAACCGGGATTTTACCCAGAGAGAAGTTTGGGGTAAGAACCAATTTAATTCATCTTTTCCGGCAGCTTTGGCAGTATTTCTGGAGTATCAAGGGCTTGAGAATGTTTATCTAAAGCTTGATAGGAATCTTGAAATATATCACAGTAGCGTTAGTACGACGAATCTTTATGGTTTTGATGTGGCATCTGAAAGTATATTTTATTCGTTTGAAAGTCAATATTTGCCGTTTCAGCAGTTAGTGGTAGGCGATTTTCCGAGGATTGATTTAGTAACATTAAGTAGAATAGACAAATCTTGTTTAAGGGGAATTGAGATTAAGTTAACAGCGCTACCAGACCACACGACTTGCAACTTAGGAGATGATAGATTTGGCTGTGAGTTAGTGATTAGACCCGACACAATTGTTTATTTGGCTTGCAGCATTGCTAGACACTTTCAAGACAGTTTAGGGCACTTGATCGCTCTAATTGGAGACGGGTTTGACGCGATTGAAGACTGGAAGGAAGGGGTAAATATTCTTTCTTCCGTATCCAAAATAAGTGCCGCTATTGACAGGATAATGCTTTATATTCTTGACGTGCAGGAACCCTTAGTGATGCAACCAATATGGAAGACAGAAGGTAAAAGTCCTAAACTTGCTGAAAATTGTTTAGACGTTTTTGTTTGGAGCAATCTAGCTTTTGCTCAACTATTCTTAAATGTTGCAAGAAGGGAGTTAACCATACAAAAAAAGATAAGTCGTCAAGTAAGAACTGTTGTTTGGCTCTTTAAGATGCTCTACGACTTTAGCTTGAATGGTCAAATAAATCATGGCATAATCATTGACGGACTGTCGTATGACCACGACAATGATAAAGCTTTCGCTGTAAGCGGAAGGTTAACGCACAAATACATGAAGAGTGAAATTTTAACACGTCCAAGAATTTCTAAAACGCAAATAAAAGAAATTATTCTTGGTGGTGGGCAAAACTTATTAAGTCCTGAAAGACGTTTTGATGCAATTATTTTTAATTCGCCTGACCTTTTTAAGTAACTATGAGAACGATTGATTTATTTTCTGGAAGTGGTGGGCTTTCACTAGGATTTGAAACAGCAGGCTTTGAAGTTGTTGCAGCTTTTGACAAATGGAAAGAGGCTTGTGATATTTACACTGCTAACTTTACCCATCCTGTTTTCCAAATCGACTTGTCAGACATTAAAGATGTAGGGCAGTTCAAAGAATGGAAGCCAGACATAATTATTGGTAGCCCTCCGTGCCAAGATTTTTCAAGTGCTGGAAAAAGAGACGAATCACTTGGGCGCGCGGATTTAACAATTTCGTATGCAAGGATAGTTTCCCAAGTGAAACCTGAATGGTTTTTGATGGAAAACGTTGAGCGAATTAAGAAAAGTCTACTATTGCAAGAAGCTTTTTCAATACTTAAAAAAAGTGGCTACGGATTGAGTTCTGTTATTTTGGATGCCAGTTATTGTGGTGTTCCTCAAACTCGGAAAAGGTTTATCCTTATGGGACATCTGTATTCAGATGACGGATTTATCAACGGGTATTGTCTTAAGAATCAGGCTAATACTCCGATGACAGTCTATGACTATTTGGGCAGAAAGTTAGGTTGTGAGTTCTATTATCGACATCCAAGAAGTTATGCGAGAAGGGGGATCTTCAGTATTTATGAACCTAGTCCAACCATTCGAGGGGTAAATAGACCCATTCCAAAAAGCTACAAGAGACATGAAGGAGACCCTTGCGACCCGAAAGATGCTCGTCCTTTAACTACGAAAGAAAGAAGCTATCTTCAGACTTTCCCAGAAGACTTCAAATGGACTGGGACGAAAACATCTGTAGAGCAGATGATTGGTAATGCCGTACCTGTTAAGCTTGGACAATATATTGCAGATTGTCTTTTTCAGTATGTAAGAGATGGCAGTAGTGAGAAAAGATGTATAGGCAAGAAACAGTTAGAACTTTTTGACATGACGCATACGTGAAATTTAAAAATAAGCCAGTTCATATTAAATTTTACAAGCTCAGTTACTCATGATTATCTTGACACCTGCTTCATGGACTGAAGCTACTTGAAATCGATATTTCAGTTTAGTAAGGTGGGCAGTGCTTGAAAGAATAATCGGATTAAATTTGTGTAGGAGTAATCGGGTGAGCAGTGCCCACCCGATTATTCAGATCAGTGCCATTTGTCTATGGTCTAGTTGC
>JAWXBT010000115.1:0-7572 GCA_034440315.1 bacterium | reverse complement strand
TGTTTATTTGAATCTTTAATAATCTTAAAGCTTCGTAATAAGATAATGTAAATTAGATGGGTTGTACCAATTTCTTCTTATGCTTCGTCATAAGATAATGTAAATTAGATGGGTTGTACCAATTTCTTCTTACCAATTTCTTCTTATTTCTTCTGAGCCAAGTTTGCTTCAATAACAAATGCACCAGCACTAGTTGTAAATGGAATTGTTATTGTCATGCCAT
Source organism: bacterium (assembly GCA_034440315.1). Lineage (GTDB taxonomy): Bacteria > Bdellovibrionota_C > UBA2361 > UBA2361 > J135 > JAWXBT01. The sequence continues at coordinate 7,349 of JAWXBT010000115.1, read as the reverse complement.
CGGTTAGCTGATGAATTTCAATTTCTCTGCCTGAGATAATAACTGGGCTGGCCATGTCAAATTCAACACCCATTTCACTGAATTTACTTTTGGCACCACCACAGATTTGGTTTGTAATTTCGCCGACTGCATCAATAACGTCTTTATTTAGATTTTGGTAGGCTTCTCCGAGCATCTGATTTGTAATATGAACTATTGTAGTTTCTTCAAAACTTACAATCATACAGCCCTTCATCTCTTTACTTGCTAAACCAATAATTCCGCTTACTGCACCCCAAGTAGTTTTGCCTTTTTTTATTTCAGGCTTTCCAGTTTTCACAGTAGTAGAAGACATAGTTTCAATGACGTTTTTTGTGGCGATCAAAAATGGATTTATATATTCAGCTTTCACTGTGTCCTCAATTTTGGAATAATTAATATCTCTAGCAGCTTTGTAAGAGCGAAGATCTCTAAAGATTCTTATTAGGTATAATTTCGGTTAGCATTGAAGTTCTCTATAGCAATATAGCTAAAGACATCGTTCTATAATTAATTCTAATTAAATAAAGCCACTTAGAATTTTCTCAGTGACTCTCCAAACGTTTATGGCCTGAAATTTAAGCCCTTGAAGACCGGAAAGACTCCACGATGCTACGATCATTATAACAAACATATTCATTAATAAAACGTAAATCATAGCTAACTTTGGACCACCGCGAATTGTGGAGAGATCGGATTGATGAGGCCCTAAGTCTTTCATGCCTGCAATTAAGTCCAAAGTAAGACAAGTACCGATCAGAATTCTCAGTATTTCAGGTTGTGCAATTTTAGAGAGAGTTAGTAAGGAGGCAGGAATTGTAAGAAGTGGAAACCAATATGGTGCTAGGGCAATAAATGCATTTAGATGAGCTGTTTTTTTTGTGTAACTATATTGATACTCACCGCCACCATCACGTTGAATATCCATTCTTTTCCATTTATTACCAGCTAGGGAAGCAACAATTGCGTGTTTAACTTCATGACTAAAAACATAAATCTTGCCTCTAGTAAAAATGGGAGAAAGGCAAAATCCAAGAACAATTCCAGCAAAAATCCACAAAAATAAGAAGGAATCTTGAGTATTATAAAGTCCGATCACTCCGATTGATAGAGAGAAATTAAGATATGATATGGCAGGAAAGGATAGGAAAAAAGCTAAACCGCCACTTTTTTCAAGCTTATCTTTTTGATCCCTCATTTTGGAAAGATAAATGTTCCCTGAGTCTTAGTCCAGTAAGTCTTTTTAACAGAAGTAAATAAGTCAGATTTTATTTACTTGAATTGGAAACTTCCGTTTTAGATTGGAACATAGATTTGGCAATTTTTGCAGTATTTACGTTGTAGGCACCTGAAATAATTTTATTTTTAATTTTGCTCAACTTTCTATGTCTGGTAGTCAAAAGTTCTTGGGCTAGTCCTTCTGTTAGTTCTTTTGGATTGAGCATAGTTATCGCCTTGATTTTTAGCTTTAAGAAGATGCAATGTTGCAGCACTAAATTGTTGTATCTGCTTACTATTTAGCATTCGGATCTTCGTCCAAAAATGCACTAATCCTTGCCTCTTATATTAAGTATCGATCTTAAAATTACCTGTCTTAATGAATTTAAATAAAATTCATTACTTTACTTAGAAAAAATTATTGAGTTAAGTAGTTGAAATAAACTGGTAACTTTTCTCGATCAAAAAAAATGCTTAATAAGCAGATGAAAGTACGCAAAGTTTGTATTTGATTTAGTCTGCAAAGATTGCCCACTAAGTAATCTTTGCAGACGCTTGAGAATACGACATGAAAATCAAATTACCGATCAAGTGCTTTTAGGGCGGGCAAGGTCTTGCCTTCAAGTATATAAAGAAAGGCTCCACCACCAGTAGAAATATATCCAAACTTATGCGCGAGTCCCATGGCATGAATAGCAGCATCAGTATCACCGCCACCAACAACTGTAAGGCCGTGTGCTTGGGCCAAAGATTCGATCATCTTGTTTGTTCCTGTTGAGTAATCTTCCTGCTCAAAAGCACCCATTGGTCCATTCCAGATTATTGTCTCGGCATTTTGAACTGCTTCGTTAAAGAGGATTGTAGAGGCTGGACCAATGTCGAGTGCCATCATATCGGCCGGAATCTCTTGAGCTGGAACAGCTCTGGCCACACCTTTTGCATTCAAAGAAGGTCCAACCATAAAATCTACAGGCAGATAAACTTTACAGTCTCTACGAGCAAGATCTACTAGCAATTTTATTACATTAGGGAATAACTCTCTTTCAACTAGAGATTTGCCTGTTTGTACTCCTTGGGCTGCCAAGAAGGTATTGGCCATTGCACCACCGATAATTATTTTATCAGCCTTGTCGGCAATATTCAAAAGAGCACCAAGTTTTGTGGAAACTTTAGATCCACCAAGAATCACACATAAGGGCTTCTTTGGATTTTTAAGTGCCTTCTCTGCATACTCAAGTTCTTTCTGCATTAAAAAACCAGCAGCTTTATCTTTGAATAAGGAGGCAACCCCAACCATTGAGGCATGGGCTCTGTGGGCAGTGGCGAAGGCATCATTAATATAGATATCTCCGTGTCGTGCGAGTAGAGCTGAAAACTGAGAACTATTTTCTGTCTCTCCAGCGTGGAATCTTAAATTTTCTAGCAGGAGCGTTTGTCCCGGCTCAAGAGCAGCCACCATTTTTTCTACTTCTGGGCCTATGCAATCAGGTGCAAATAATACGGGAGAGCCAAGAAGTTGGGATAATTTTTCTGAGATTGGCTTTAAAGAAAACTTTGGATCTTTTGTTCCGTCAGGACTGCCAAGATGGCTCATTAAAATAGCCTTACCACCTGATTCAATTACATGCTTTAAGGTAGGTAAAAACTGTTTGATTCGATTTTCGTCGGTTATTTTTAATGTCTCATCTATAGGTACGTTAAAGTCCGCTCGAATAAGTACTTTTTTATCTTTTAGCTCTACTTGGTTTAGATATCTCATACGATAATTACTACTAGATCCCTGTTGGTTCGTTGATGAACAAAGTTTTAACGTCAAATTTATCAGCCACTTTTTTTGCGAGTGCAGCCACTCCAAAAGTTTCGGTTGCATAGTGACCTGCAAAAATCACATTTATTTTTAATTCCTTTGCAAGATGATAGGCCTCTTGTTTAGGCTCACCACTTATAAAGAGATCAATCCCTTCTTTGGCTGCGCTGCTTATAGCAAAAGCCCCAGAGCCAGTCACTATGGCAACACTAGCTATTTTTTCTTTTCCAAAAGGTAGAACTAATGGCTCTTTCGCGCCAGCTATGCTTGAAAGTTTTTTTGAAAAATAATCCATCGATGTTGACTTGATTCTTCCCTTAGCTCCGATGAACCCACCTTTATATTCTAAAAAACCTTCTAGATCTGTTAATCCCAAAACCCTAGCCAGCTCGCAACCATTTCCAACTTCAGGATTTCCATCAAGAGGAAGATGTGAGGCGTAAATTGTACACTTATGTTTAATAAGTAACTCAAGTTTCTCTCTTAGACAGCCTGTAATGGCCTGCGGCTTATCCCAAAATAATCCGTGATGGACAAGAAGCAGGTTTGCACCGTTTGATACGGCCTCTTGAATTACACTCAGACCTGAATCGACGGCATAGGCTACATTATGGATGGGCATTTCCCACCCCCCTACTTGAACGCCATTGAGTGAGGAGTCTTGATATTTATTTTGTTCTAATAGGCTATCAAGAAAAACCAATATTGAGTTAAGTTGAGCCATACATTTATCCAATAAGTTGTAAAAAAGTCACTGATATCAATCCCTTGTCTTTCATGGGCCTTTATACTATAGCTTGTGCCTTCTTATGACAAAGGTAACTAAACAGCAGTAACTAGATGGCATTATAATGGCATGGTTTAGAAGAGAAAAAGCACCAAAACCTGAAGTAGGATCCTCCGATAAGGCTCAAATGCCTGGAGATATCTGGAGCAAATGTCCAGATTGTGCTGAAATTATTTATACTAAAGAATTACGGCGTAATTTTGGTGTCTGTCCTAAATGCCAATATCATTTCAGGCTTATTGCCAGTCAAAGAATTCCATTATTAGTTGATAGACATTCTTTTACTGAGCTTGATGCAAATCTGAGATCTACCGATCCTTTAAATTTTCGAGATTCTAAGAAATATAAAGACAGAATCAAGGCAGCAGAGAAAAGTTCTGGAAGTATAGAAGCGGTAAAGACAGGAAGTTGTCGTATTCTTAACATACCGTTAATGTTGGGTGTTTTTGATTTCGGTTACATGGGCGGAAGTATGGGCTCAGTGGTTGGCGAAAAGCTTACCAGGATGATCGAAGTGGGAATCAGAGAAAAGTTGCCAGTTATTATTGTCTCAGCTTCTGGTGGTGCCAGAATGCAAGAAGGAATATTCTCACTAATGCAAATGGCAAAAGTTAGTGCCGCCCTTGCAAAGCTTGGCCAAGCCCGTCTTCCTTATATCTCTGTACTTACTGACCCGACTACGGGGGGTGTAGCGGCCTCTTTTGCCATGTTAGGTGATATTATAATTGCCGAACCAAAAGCCTTGATCTGCTTCGCTGGTCCAAGAGTTATTGAACAAACAATAAAACAGAAGTTGCCTGAAGGATTTCAGCGTTCAGAATTTCTATTGGAACACGGAATGATTGATCGGATAGTACCTAGGGCAAACCTTAGAGATGAGATAGCCTTAATACTAAGGAACTTTGGATTTGGAGCCTAGGGCCCAAATGTCTGCCAAAAGCGGGAAGAAAAACTTTTTTAATTACCATCCAATGCTACGTACTAAAAACTTTTTATTGTTAGTTTTCCTATCTCATTTTCTTTCATTTTCTTCAGTTTTTTCCCAAGTAGAACCTCCTAATTATAAGCTTCTTTTTCGTGAAGATTCAAAGAATTATAAAAGTGCCTTAAAGGAGCAAAAGAACCAAATCTTAGTTAAGGATAGACCTTCAAATTCACAAGGGACATTTTTTAATGCTCCCAAGATAGAATTTCTTCAGGATAAAAATGAGTATGTTGGAGATGGTGGAGTCGTTATCTCTTATGGTGAAGTTCAGATTCAGGGAGAGAATGGCAGATTTAATACCATAACTAAGCAAGGACAACTAAAGGGGGATCTAATATTTTCCTCTCCCGAAGGGCAACTTACTGCCAGTGGCGGTTGGTTTAATCTTGAAAAGGAAACCGGAGAGTTTTACGATGCTAATTTTATTCTTGAGACTGATGGATATCATGTAAAGGGTAAATCAATTGAGAAAATTTCAGCCCAAGAATATCAGATAGAAGATGCTGAGATGACTACTTGTGATTGTATCGATGGAGCAAAGCCTTGGAGTTTGGCCAGTGATAACATTGATATTACTCAAGAAGGATATGCAAAAGCCCGTCCTTTCTTTCTTAAATGTAATGATGTGCCCGTATTTTATCTTCCTTATTTTATTTTCCCTGCCAAAATCAACCGGCATAGTGGGCTTTTAATTCCTCAAATTGGTTATTCCTCTAAGAACGGATTTCAGTATTCTCAGCCGATCTTTTGGAATGCTAATGAAACTACTGATGTAATATTTACTCCATTTACTGAAACAAATAGTAGAACTGGAATAAAGACACAATTTACAGAACTCTTTTCGCGTAGAAGTAATATTGATACAAAACTCATTTTCTCTGATGAAAGTCCTAGAGATGGTGATCTGCAAGGAACTCAGACAGGAGATCTTTTTGATCCGACATTTGATGAGAAAAGAGTTGGAGGTTATTACAAACAACGCTGGAGAGCAGCACCTGGAGAGTTGCCACTATCCTTTGTAGCTGATGGAAAGTATGTTAGTGATGATTTATTTCTAAGGGAAATAGAGGAAGATCGGATCGGTCTAGCCCAAGATAGATTTATAACTTCAAGGGCATCACTTAGATCTCCAATTGGAGATTATTTCAACGCGCAACTTGGAACTGAGTATACTCAAACTTTTGTTTCAGATGGTGATTTGCAGTTTCAACGTCTGCCAGAACTTGCCCTAGATGGGTACAGAAGTATGAGGATATTTGGCCAAAATCCTTACGGATTTAAATTGGTCTCAACTGGCAATTTTACAGCAACAGAGTTTGCTAGGAAAGAGGGGTATGATGGCAATCGATTTGATTTAAATCCAAAGTTCAAGATTCCATTTTATTATAAAAATATTTTTAATGGTGATATTAACTTTGGGGCCCGTCAGACTTGGTATGCACTTTCTAATACAACTGATCCCAATAGTGCAGCAGAAATTGAAGACAGTACAGATAGGAGCATTTATGATTTCGGTCTGAAACTATCTACTGCATTAGAAAAAGTTTTTGATGTAGACAGTGATGGTTGGCTGGCAAGTCTTTCAAATGTGGGTGCTAGAAATCAATTTGATAAGTTGTTGAGAGTTAAACATACAATTGAACCTTTTTTGCAGTATGGATATGTGCCTGAAGTAGATCAAGAGGCGTCACCACTATTTGATTCCACAGATAGAATAAGAGAGCAAAGTTTAATTTCATATGGTGTCTCTACTAGATTTATAGGTCGTTTTGCAGATGATTCTCGAAAAAAAGGGACGATTGCAGAGTTAACCCCGGAACAGGAATTTATTTCAAATCCAGATCCTGAAAATAATCCTGAACTTTTTGATTCTTTGTTTGTTGACGAAACCTCTACCATTCGTAGAATTCGTGGCGAAAAGAAAGAACTTGCATATTTTGGGGTGAATCAAACTTACGATAAAAAACTCGAAAATACAGATCAACGTCCATATTCAGATGTAGCTCTCGGTGCCTCTTTTTATCCAAATAGTTATTTTGGTTTGGGCTTTAGTTCAAATTATGATTATGAAGAAGGAACTTTTAGTTCTTGGGGTTTAGGTACTAAGATTGAAGATGATCGGGGAGATCACCTCCGTACTAGGATTTCATATATTGATAATGCAGTAAGCCAGATCGATGGAAATTTGGAGATTGCATTAACAGATCATCTCAAGATTGGGTATTATGGTCAGTATGATGATCAGGAAGGAGATTTCTTAGAAAATAGATTAGCTTTACGAATACTCAGCAAATGTGATTGTTGGAAACTAGATCTAGGATATCGAGAAAGAATAAATCCAGATGACAAATCATATACGATCCTTCTGACTTTGAAGGGACTTGGAGATATCGGTGATTAATTTAGCAGTACGGAGTGATTTGAGATGAAAGGAGTTATCTTAGCTGGTGGTTTAGGAACAAGACTTCGGCCCTGTACCAATGTCACGAATAAACATCTTCTCCCTGTTTATGATAAGCCTATGATCTATTATC
>JAWXBT010000114.1:0-11053 GCA_034440315.1 bacterium | reverse complement strand
TCACAATTTCTATAATGGTTTTCATAAGTCCTTACCGTTATGAATCCTGCTTCGCCCCTTATTCAAACCTATACTTGATTATGTGCAATGGCTAAGAAGGATAAAGTCTACTCAGGTACTGGATCAACTTCATCCTCATCTCTCTCAGCTAAAAGAGCAAAAGCTAAAACTGCTTCGCCTTCATCAAGATCGATCAAACGAACGCCTCTAGTGTTTCTTCCAATAACTGAAATCTCGTTGGCTTTAATTCTGATAAGTTTTCCACCTGAAGTAATAAGCATGGCTTCTTTATCGTTCGTAACAAGATGTGCAGTTACCACTGGACCATTTCGCCCTTCAGTCTGAATATCAATTACACCCTTACCGCCACGAGCCTGACATCTATAATCAGAAAGTCTGGTTCTCTTACCGAAACCGTTTTGACATACAGTAAATAAAGTTTCCTTCTCTTCTACTTCAATGTTTACCGCTTCAACCCCACCTTCGGAAGATTCTTCAGTCTTCACTGGAGTAGTTGTTTTCTCAGGCACTAAGACTTCAGCGAAAGCCACTGTCATACTGACAAGTTTATCATCCATCTCTAATCTTATACCTCTTACGCCACGAGCATTTCGGCCCATTACGCGAGCATCTTCTTCAGCAAATCTAATTGCCATTCCATTTGCAGTTGCTAGAAGGATATCATTCTTACCGTTAGTGATGCCGACACCAATCAAGGCATCCCCATCATCTAGATTTGCAGCGATAATTCCGCCCCGTCTTGGACGAGAGAAATCAGAAAGGTTTACGCGCTTAATAAAACCATTCTTGGTTGTCATAAAGACAAATTGAGAATCTGAGTATTCCTTGACTGGCAATACAGCAGTCACTGTTTCACTGCCTTTTAAATTTAGAAGATTAATCAGAGCTCTGCCTCTAGCGATTCTAGAAGCTTCAGGAATCTCGTAGACTTTTACCCAGTGAAGCCTACCACTGGAAGTAAAGAATAATAGATCGGCTTTATTTGATGAAACAAAGAGATGGATCGTAAAGTCTTCATCCTTTGTAGAAGCACCAGTGACACCTTTACCACCACGTTTTTGAGATTTAAAGTTAGTACTTGCTGTTCGTTTGATGTAGCCCTTATGGCTAATACTAATGACCATCTCTTCATCTTCAACTAGATCTTCCATCTCAATTGTTGAATCTTGATCTGTAATGACAGTTCGACGATCATCTCCATAAGAACTCTTAATCTCTGCAAGTCTATCTACAATAATTTTATCAACGTTCTTACTATCAGCTAAAATACTATTAAGACGATCGATCTCTTTGGCAAGCTCAGCATGCTCTTGCTCAATTGCCAATCTCTCCATGCCAGTTAATTTTTGCAATCTTAAATCTAAAATTGCTTGGGCTTGAATATCTGAAAGTTTATACTTGGCCATCAAGCCATCTTTGGCTTCCTTTGGCGTTTCAGACTTCTTGATCAAATCAATAACGGCATCAAGATTTAACAGCGCAATCCTGAATCCCTCTAATAGATGCATTCTTTCTAATGCCTTTCGAAGATCGTACTGAGTACTTCGGACAATCACATCTCGTCTATGATTAATGAAGTGACCCAAGAGCTGTTTTAAGGAAAGCACCACTGGACGACCATCGACGATAGCCAAGTTGATAATTCCGAAACTTGACTGCATAGGAGTCAATTTGAAAAGCTGATTAAGAACAATACCTGAATCAGCATCTCTCTTTAATTCAAAAACAACGCGCATTCCTTTACGATCGGATTCATCTCGAATATTAGAAATACCTTCAATTTTTTTATCATTAACTAGATCCGCAACCTTCTCGATTAGGCGAGCTTTGTTAACTTGATAAGGAATCTCAGTAATAATTATAGCTTCGCAATCGCGAGATTTTTTCTTTAAAGTTTCGATGCTTGCCTTGGCGCGCATTTGCACAACGCCACGCCCATTTGAATAAGCACTTACAATTGAGCTTCTTCCAGAAATAATGCCCCCAGTTGGAAAATCTGGACCTGGAATATGTTTCATTAAACCAGCTACATCGATCTCAGGATTTTCAATTAAAGCAATTGTTCCTGAAATTACTTCAGTCAAATTATGAGGAGGCATTCTAGTTGCCATACCTACTGCAATACCATCAGACCCATTTACTAAAAGATTCGGATAGGCAGCCGGCAAAACTACTGGTTCAATATTGGAACCATCAAAGTTTGGAATAAAATCTACAGTTTCTTTTCCAAGATCTTCTAATAACTGCTCTGAGATGGCAGTCATGCGACATTCTGTGTATCTGTAAGCTGCCGCTGGGTCGCCATCAATAGATCCAAAATTTCCTTGACCATCAATTAATGGATAACGAAGATTCCAAGGCTGAGCTAACCGAACTAGGGCTTCATAAACCGGAGCATCACCATGAGGATGTAGTCTCTTTAACACCTCACCTACAACACCAGCGCATTTGGAATGTTTTTTATTTGACTGAAGACCTTCACTAAACATGGCATATACAATGCGGCGATGAACTGGCTTTAGACCGTCACGAACATCCGGTAAAGCACGCCCAACAATCACGCTCATGGCGTAATCCATATATGACTGACGCATTTCGTCTTCTATAAATACAGGGGAGATTGATTGTGTATTGTTTTCCATAGCTTACGACATTTACTAAACGAATAAATATTAGGTCAAAAGGAGTACCAAAATAGCAGGTTAATCTACCTTGAAACGAGGGGAAAATCCAACCTGGAAATGACTAATCTTTTAGTCAAATATATATAAAAAACCATGCCCACGTTGATTATGATTGATTAGATAATTAAGAAGCTTAATATGCAAAAAACCAATTTATATTTTTGCACAAACATGCCTTCGCAAAAAAGTTTCATTACCAGCTTTAAATCCAAACTACTTTTAAGTTTGTTTTTTCTAAATCTTTTTCTTCCTACCGTTTCCTTCTCTGAGCCATCTACACTTCAGCTTTTAGGTGGAATCTCACAGCCAAATCTTTGGCAAACTTCAGTTGCTTATATTGAAACACCCGATCGGTATGGCTGCTCGGGAATTTTGGTAGGGGAACGTGAAATTCTCACTGCTGCACACTGTGTGTTTTTTACCTCTGGAAATGTCTCCGATTTCGTAGTGATCGTTGGGGGTAAAGAATATTCAGTACAGAGTGCCTCCTACAATCCTCGATGGAACCCTCTGGGTAATGCTGAATATGCTAACGATCGTTTCGATCTTGGGGTTTTAATTCTCTCAACTCCTGTAACAGATGTACTTCCCTGGCCAATTATTACAGATCTTCAGTGGAGTATCGGTGATGGTTTATATGCTTTTGGATACGGGGTTACAGAAAATTCTGGCACTTTTAATTTAGAAGGCGGCAGTAGAAGCACAATCTATTTAAATGGATACGCCAATGGATGTCTTCTTTCTGATCATATCTTTTCAGATTCATCAACATGTAGTGGCGATTCTGGAGGTCCCCTAGCCAGTTATTACGGAGGTTTTTTTGGTCTAGCAGGAATAATCTCTGCTGGAACAAATTATGTTAATCCAATAACTGGAACATGCGAACAGGGATATACTGGAGAATCTATTTTTGTTGATCTTCAATCATCATATTCACGACAATATTTATCTTCGTTTCCGGGTATTAAATATATTGAATTTTCAAAAGTCTATGTTTTTATTGACAGCAATAAAACTCTATCTTTATTGCCAAAATTTGCAGAGGATCTAAACCTTGCAAAGTTACAAAAGAAAGCTAGAGACTTGATCAAACGATTTAGCAATCTTAGAAACTGGGCAGTGGGAGATCGCCTACCCTTAATGAACAGCTTAATTAAATCTTTAAGAGGCGTTACAAATGCAAGATCCGCTAAGGTAGCTCAGAAAAGAATGAGAAATTCAATCTTAAAAGTCCAGGCAATCGTAAATCTTGGTATTGAATAATTCAGTTGTCATAATCATTATTGAATTCAGAAAGTTCTATTTGGACTTACTAGAATACCTAAAGATTGTGCTACTGCAATAAAGAAAGGACTTTGTTCTTTTGTATTAATGTTGTTTTTGGCTACTTACCATTGAGAAAAGAAGCTCTTCTTCATTAAATGGTTTTTCAACATAACCATCAGCCCCAGCATTGATTGCCTCATTACGAGTAATCATTAGTGAGCCAGAAATGATGACAATAGTTCCATGATTTTTAGATTTGTTTTTTAAAAGCTCGGAAATATCTTCTGATTCGGCGCAGGCAACTTCCTCATCAATCATTACACAGTGATACGGTTTTTGACGTAACGCCTCAACAGCTTCAACTGCTTGATCGGCACGATCTACCAAGGCTCCCCACTCTTCTAAAAGTTTAGAGGCTCTCTCTCTATTTCCGATGTCTTCATTAACCACAAGAATTGAGAGACCTAATAGGGGCATTTCTTCTTTTGGTACTAGAAAATTAGAATCAACCATAAAACCCTTACCTATTGATACATCTGCGAGGTAAACAAAAGTTTTATAATCTCATTTGGGAACAAGATTATTAATAATACTTTTGGGGGCTACTCCACACACACTGATTCAATCAAAAAACCACTTAAATAGTTATCGGAAGAGTTTCATAGAAACTATATTAGAAATTTAATATAAGAATTATTCTTATATTAAATTTCAAAAGTCTTTGCCGAAAAGCCAAGGGATTTAAAATTTAATATCCCCCTGGAAGGACAATAAATAGTGATTTTCATTTTCAAAAATTTAAGTTAACCCGGAGGGTTATCAAGAAAATCTAGCTAAGATGGAACAATCCCACCGTAGAAGAACAGTACGGTAAAAATGCGACTCCCAATGCTCTCCCCGTCAAGCCTCTTGGTCAACAAGATTCCAAGAGTAATGCAGCCTAAGGCAGCGTATGCAAAGCTCAGTGCCAAAGGATCCAATTCCATTCCCGGGATTACCAGGGATGTCATCGCGAACAGGAAAGCACAGACGATCGAGAAGGTTTTGCGCCTTTCTCGCCAACCCGAAGGTGCTACACCAATAGCAGCCTGCGACATGTGACGCCTCCTTTCAAAGAGGTATTAGGGGTTATGAATGAGGGCCGGATAAGATCCTGTCACCACCCTCGCCAGAAATTATTGATTAAATAGAATAACTGAAGAGGACAATGATTTAAAAATTACGCAATATATGATTATAAAGAGCTACGGTATACAAATTTGATACCACATTAAATGGGGTTTTTCAAAATTCTTAAGTAATAAGCAGCAATATCTCAGTTAGCTTAAGATCGTATTTTTAATTATAGTCCCGTCCTTATGTCGGAGCTCGAAAAGAGGAGTCCGGATCCTGATTGGGTTCCTCAAAATAGAATTGAAAAATATTTATATTCCAACGGTTCATCTAAAAATGAACATGTTGACGATCATGATCTCACTTGGATCGAAGAATCATTCCACTTATTTAAAACCCCCGAATATTCTGAACAGGAATATAAAAATTACAAGAATGAAGTTCTATTAGCTGAATATAAGAAAGCTAAAATCATAATTTTTGGAGTTTTTAATAAAAACGAACCGCCCATTATTCATCAAGGTATCGCTACTGCATTACAGAAAGGATCGGATCCAGAATTTGCAAATAAATTAACTGAAATTATGAACGATAGATGCAGGGACTACGAAACACGAATCCTTGCAGCGGAATGTCTTAAGGGTTGGAAATTGCCCGAAGTGCAGCAGGCACTTGCTAAAATGGTAACTAATCTGAAATTAGCAGAGTCCTTAATGGAAGATGAGCAAAGGAATGCTTTCCCAAGTCATGGCCTAAAAGATAAACTCAGATTTACAGCAGCTTGTTCATTAGAAGGAGTTACCGATCAAAATGCTTTGCAAATATTAGATTCAATACATCCACAATCGAAACGTAATCTTTTTTCCTTCATTACAACAGCTTTTAGTTTGGGTGCTGGATTCTCTTCTGAGGAGCTTCACACTAACGAAATAAATGTAATCCGAGCACTTCGACATACAAAAGATCCCCTTGCCCAAGCAACTCTTAAGCGTTTTTTCTTTTGCCCTGATAAAATATGTCAAAACCATGCAATTGAAAGCCTTGCAGGAACACATGATGAAAAGATTGAACTAGAAATATGTAAAAAACTTGAAAGTCTTGAAATTAATTCTTTTAGTTCCAATTTAGCTCGGATTCTAATCGATTCACCTTATAAATCAGTTCATAATCGTCTTTCATATATTTTAGATAATAATAATCGCCAAGCTCAATTAGCAGCTCTAGAAGCAATTGCGAAAAGCAAAAACTGGATAGTCGATTCAGAAAAGATTTGCACATTGGCCGAAAGAACCACAAGCGAAGACGTTCTTAGAAGTTGTATTAAAGCTCTCGCCAGAGATCCTCGAAAAGAATCACAAGAATTTCTTATACGAAAACTTCAGTTGGAGCTAGACGATCCAAATAGAAGAGAACCAATTATACAAGAGTTCATAAGTTCACTTTCAGGCACCCGAAATGAAAGTGCTCAAATAAAACTTTTAGAAATCATCCAAGGAGAAAATTCTTGTTTTAAAACTCTTGCAGCACAGGCATTAAAACAATGTCCAAAAAAACAAAATATTTTAACCATGCTTGAACTTTACTTAACTCTAGAAGTTACTCCAAATAACGAAGAGACATTGACTTGTTGTGCAAAGGCTCTCCAAGGACCTCAAGATAAAGAGAATATTGAACAGATTAGACGTTTATTTTTAGATAAAAGGCAGCGAAATGTTGAACTCGCCTGTATCGCAGTATTTGAAAATCCTGATTTTAAAGTGGCACGAGAAGTTTTAAATATTGCAAAAAATAGAAGACTCTCCTTGGATTTAAGATTTTCTGCCATTGAAACTCTTTCTGTTTTTGATGGAGAGAGTAAACATAAACGGTGGATTGAGAAAAATCTCGCAAAAATACTCTTAGATCCTAAAGAAGCTCTTGAAATTAAAACTTGCGTTGCTTCAGCATTAAAATTACCAACCCATCCAACTGCAATTGCAGCCTTGGTTAGTACGGTGAGAACTTCAGAGCCTGGTAAATTAAAAGATGAAGCAATGTGCTCTCTTAAAAATAATTCATCTCAGATTGCCCAAGAACTTTTTGCTACACTTAGTTTTGAAGGCCAAGACGATCGCCTCCTAGCTGAAGAATCAATTTTATGCTTAAAAGATTCAACTGAGATCTATGGTGTAAAAGCTTTAATTCGAGCGGCAAAATCAACAGATAAAGGAATCGCAGGTACTGCAATCTCGGGACTCGGTGGATATTTCAAGGATATGTCTTCTTTGAGTGATCTAAATAGTTCAAAGTAGAAGTGCCAGACACCAAAATAGGTATACTCCAGTAAGCATGAAAACTTGCTTCAATTTTAATGGAGCAGATTCTAAAATTAAATAGATTACAAATGAGATCCAAGAAAGAAGTGAAACTCCCACAAGTAATCTTTTTGTCGGTGAGACCTTAGAAACATTTAAGGCACTTTTTAATTCTTGTTTAGCATCTTCTAGATCTGGGACAACTCCCGAATCGATAAGATCTCTAAGTTCAGTTTCAGCAGCGGCACCCCAGATACCCAAAGGTCCTTTCCATGTAATTGCTTGTCGGTAAGTTTCAACTGCCAGATCGTAGTTTTTATCGGCTTTGTACTCTCTTGCTTCGCTTATTAGTCTTTTTGATTCAAAAAATGTTCGAAAAAAAAGTGGGGTTAAAAATAAGACAAGCAGTAATATAAATGATGTTTTTTTCATTGGAGATCCTTAAAATCTAACGAAAACAACTACTTTAGACAATCTCATTTTAATCTTGATTTTATTAAAGACCGTGTCGATGAAAGGTATATCAGCAATTTTTGCACCAATTCGTCAAAATCTTGGAAGAACCTGGGGAGAATCGATCATGAATTTTTTAAGTAACTTAAGCGTTAGAAACAAACTACTTTTTTCTAACTTAGTTTTTATCTCTCTATATGTATTATCTATAGGGTACAATATTTTTTTGGCTAATCGGTCTCTCGATCTAGCAATACAAACAAAAAGCTCAAGTCTGGTTTCTGTTCAATTAGAGAATAAATTAGAACTTTACGAAGCTCACTTTCATGAAAATATTTTAGACGCTGCACTTATTGGATTAGCTGGCAATCCAAATGCTGCACAGGAAAAGTTGACTGAAGCAAAGACATCCGTTGAAAAATTTAACGTAACAATTGATGAGCTTAAAAAGCTGAATTCTCATAATAATAGTGAGTTGGAAAATATCAAAAAAACCATGTTAACGTTAAGCGAACACGGAGAGCGTGTGATTTCTGCCTTTGGCACTTCGCCAGAAGAAGGTAGAAAAGCTATGACAGAGTTTGATTCTCTCTCTAAAAATTTATTTAATATCATCGAGCCTCTGCTTGGTGCGGGAATCGAAAAGATAAATGTAGATATGGATGTGATTGTTTCAGAATTAAAGCAAACTAAAGAGTCCAATATGTTTGCAAGTGTCATTCTTTCAATATTTATAGTTATTTTAGGCTGGCTAGTTAGCAGATCAATAGTTAAACCACTTCAAAATATAATCACCGCCTTGGAACGCGGAGCAAGCGATCTAGGATCTTCTGCAAGCCAAGTTGCATCTAGCGGCCAAGCACTTGCACAGGGAGCTTCTGAACAAGCTGCCTCACTAGAAGAAACTTCTGCTTCAGTACAAGAGATTGCAAGCTCGTCTAAAAACAATGCTAATAATGCCGATAAAGCTAACATAATTTCAAACGAGGTAAGCAACAGTGCACTAAGTGGCGTTTCTCAAATGCGTGATATGAGCGAAGCCATGAATGCTATCAAATCTGCTGCCGAAGAAACTGCACACATTGTCAAAACAATTGATGATATTGCTTTTCAAACTAACTTACTTGCTCTAAATGCAGCAGTTGAAGCTGCAAGAGCAGGAGACGCTGGAAAAGGATTCGCTGTAGTAGCGGAAGAAGTTAGAAGTCTAGCTCAAAGAAGTGCCTCTGCCGCCAAAGATACTGGAGAGAAAATTCGTAGATCGAAAGAGCTCGCAGAAAATGGTGTAAAAGTTACGATAGATGTAGAAAAATCACTTGTTGCAATTAAAGATAGCTCTGTAAAAGCTCTGGAAATTGTCAAAGAGATCTCTATATCAAGTAAAGAGCAATCAACTGGAATTTCACAACTAAATTCCGCTATGTCTGAACTTGATAAAGTAACGCAAACAAATGCTGCTTCTGCCGAAGAGTCAGCTGCTGCTGGAACAGATCTTTCAAATCAATCTCAGTCAATGAATAGAGTCGTATCTCAATTATCAACTTTAGTTTACGGCGGAAAAACACAAAATCGTCAAGTAGAAAGTCCTAAACAAAAAACTGAAAAGATTCAAACTTGGAATCCAAAAGCTACTAAAAAAGAGAGTTCAAAACATGAAACAAAAATCCATGTAAATGCAAATATTAAGAGATCTGAAAAACAATCAGGCAAAACAATTGAACTTAAAGCTGAACAAATGATTCCGCTTGATGATGCTGATTTTGGTGGATTTTAGTACTTCAAAGCCAAAAGATTTAATTGCTTGAATCCCGAGGACTCTCGGAAGTTTTAGCAAACATCTCAAATTCTTTATATGACTCAGCAGCTTTCTGTGAAGAAAGACCCTCGTTTCTTTCAAGGCGTAGAGATGCAACTTGTTCAGCAATAAGCCCCAGCATAAAGATGATAACTGAAGTATTGCAGAGCAAAGCTGACATATTCGTGAAACGTCCGAAGGCAAAATAAGTAAAGAAATACCAACAAACACCTATTAACAATGAAGAGATACTAACTGGTAAAAAAACTCTCATAGGTGCAAAAAGAGTTGCAATTTTCATAATAATTAACAAAAAGCGCGGACCATCAACCAAAGGCTTAATTTTACTTTTGCCTAATCTATATTTTGTTTTAATAGAAACATATTTGAGGGATCTGCCCGATCTTAAAAATGCTAACGTAGATGTAGTTGGATATGAAAAAGTATTGGGAAACATGTCGCAGAATCTAAGGGCATCATCCCTACGCATAGCCCGCATTCCACTAGTTAAATCATCAATTTTAAAACGAGCAACATATGTGGCAAAATTGTTGTAAATAAAATTGGCCAAATCTCGCATCTTTGATGTCTCGGAATCTCTAGATCGTGCTCCAACAACCATATGATATTTAGAGAGATGCTGAAGAAGTCTCGGCAAATCACGAGGATCATGCTGACCATCACCATCCATAAAAATTAAGGCTCTTCCCGATGCAGATCTAATTCCAGTCTTAACAGCAGCACCATTTCCAATATTATAGGGATGTGAGATTACTTTTGCGCCGGCTGCCTCCGCTAAGCGAGCCGTCTTATCTGTACTTCCATCATCTATAACTAAAATTTCGCTATCATCTAAACCTAATTCTTGAATTGCAAGAATAACACGTCCAATCGAAGCCTCTTCGTTATAGGCTGGGATAATGACTGAAACTAATGGTGCTCGGTTATGTGTCATAACTTTATAATCGAAAACAAATGGAGTAAACCTTATGTAGTGCTGCCGATACTTAGCCACAAAGTGTTTTGCTGAATAACAGCTTAGTCAAAACTTAAACGGTTTTGACTGCTCTTTAGTGGCTAAGTATATTATTCTTCCAAAACAGCTTGTGCCGTTTTAGCTATATACTCAGGGCTCTCTTATAAGATGCAAAAGTGCTAAGATTAGCGGCATTCTTTATAACATATTGCTATTATTACTATATTTAGTGAGATCTAGAATATATGAGAGTCGCGTCAGTCTACTACACCCATAAACCAGGAGGTTTTTGCAAGCGTCTTTATCGACTATTAAATGTACTAGCCGAAGCTCAACATCAAGTAACCTACTTTACCCTCGACCAACCACCACCTTCTAGTTTATCAACAAATATTAATATAAGAATAATTCCTTTTCCATTTCAGGATCGATCAGGACTTTTATTTTGGGG
>JAWXBT010000113.1:0-24741 GCA_034440315.1 bacterium | reverse complement strand
CCTCCGGGGGATCGTAAATTTCAAAAGTCTTTGATTTTCGGTAAAGACTTTTGTAATTTACTATGATTATCTTTGTTCTCAGTTTCAATTTCTAACTCCAAATCATCTGGACTTGTCTTAACTTTAAATGAAATTGGTTTTTCTTTAAAACTAAAGGACCAAATGACTGTTAAGAACATTATTATGATTCCTATGCTCCACAAGACTCTCTTCCACCAATTAATTTTTAGAGGTGTATTTAGCTCAATCTGCCAAAATGCCGCTTCAGAACTATTATTATCATTAGATAAAACAATTGTTTTGTAATCATCTAAAATTGCAATTCCTTCTGGATTTGGCAAAGTCCAACCAATATCAGATAAATTCAAAATAAGTTTTTTCTCTATGGGGGTAATTACAGCACCTTTCTTTGAAAGTAAGGATCCAAATAAAGCACCCCGATCTTCCTCAAATTCAAGCTCTTGATTATTTAAACTTAAATCTGTCAAATCGGTAGCATTAGAAAGATCACAAAGAAAAATCTTGGCTGCGCTTAGCGTCTCTTCTCTTAATACTCCTTTTTGAAGCACTCCGAGCTCTTGCTCAATTATTAAAACTTTACTTTTGCTAATAGCTGTCATGCCAGTTAGTTGATAATCTTTTCTAGTTCCGTCGGAGGATATCTCAATTGGATAGGCAAGCATTTTCGATTTCTTTGATTTTAAATCAAAAACTAAAAATCTTATAAATTGTGCTTTTGATTTTGATTCGCCTTTTATATTGAGAACACTTTGCAGCGCTGCAATCAGCGTATTGCCATCAATAGCTAAGCTTTCAAAGCCTCTGCCTGGTTGGATATTTTTCAAAATATCAGGAAGACCTAAACCAGGACTTAATATCTCAATAATTTTTGATGAACTAGGATTAAATTCAATTAGAGACGGCCCAATTTCATTTGCAAGCCAAAAGTTTCCATTTGGGCCGATGGCTATATCTTCAAGATCAAGTTTTTGATCTGAGACTATTTCGAAAGTATTTATGACCGAGGCAATTGACTTTTTAATGGTAATTTCAACAATTGCTGGCTGATTACCTCCATCACTTACAGTATAAAAATACGAAGAGTCTCTTTTTGCTCGAGTTTTCTCATAGCGTGTTAACCCAGAACCAACACCAATTAATCGAGGAATTTTTTCGATAATAAAACGCTTAATTTCTGGGGAATCACTTTGATTACAGGCAGTACTTAATAAAAGCAGAATTATTACTGAAAACTTAATAAATATTTTTTTTAGATTATTCATGGCGGTATCGCAGAGTCAAAGACTACTCAAGAACTCAACTACCTGTTTCATCCATAGGAAGCGATATTATGAACCTCGAGTACTTTCCAGGTTCAGATTCAACAAAAACTTCTCCACTATGTAATTCGACAATTCTTTGTACAACAGAAAGACCAACACCGAGACCTTCGTATTTCTTAAAAGTCTCTGGGTCTCTCCAATACATCTTAAAGATCTTATTAATTCGATTCTCATCTATCCCAATTCCATTGTCTGCGACAAAGATATCTAGGTAACGTACCCCACTTTTTTCAAATATTCTTCTCTGACCAATATTAATTATAATTTCACTTTTATCATTATATTTTACGGCGTTTGAAATAAGATTTGCAAAGACTCTTCTGAGTAATCCTTGGTTCCCCCAAACTGGAGGCAATTCGGATACTCCAATTTTAATATTATATGACTGATCCAAATTCATATCTGTTATTACTTCAGGAATTAGATGATTAAGGTCAATTTTTCTCTTTACAACTGCATCACGTCCAATTCGAGCCAATTCATATGTAGCCTGCACAATCTCGGTTAATCGCTCACCAGTTTTTAATGTTTTCTCCAAAATATCTTTTACAGCAGGAGTAAGATCCTGTTTATTCGAATCAAGAACAAAATCTAAACGCATGGTTATGCCTGCTAAAAGACCTCGAAGATCGTGGGCAACTGTGGCACTGAATTCATCAAGTCGATGATTTTTTTCTTCTAGGCTTTTATTTGCTTCAGTCAATCTTTCAACAAGAACATTATTCTCTAAATCGAGTCTTTTGAGTCTGATAGCATGTCTTATGGTGGGAGCAATTTCCTCGGCCCACTTATCATTTTTTACAAGATATCTGTCGCAACCTGCCTGTATAGCTGCGGCTACAACAACTGGATCCTGGGAATCAGAAAGTACTATAATGGCAGGATCGTATTCCAATAATTTTAATTCTTGTATAATACTGCGCGCGGATTTTTGACTCTTCTCTGTATCAACGATGATTAATTCGTATACTTCATTTCGAACAGCTATAATCAATTGGTCTAAACATACAGCTTCGGCTATTCGGCTACCCGGGTTAAGTTGAGTAATTGTTTGGATTAATGTTTCTAAAGTTTTACTATCTTCAGAAAAAATAATTGTAGATATGGCTCGTTCTTTGAATGCTATATGACTACTAGCTTCTATTTTTGAACTTTCCATTTCAAACTACTTTCTTAAGGTAATTCTTAAGTCTGATCAAGGCACGAGATCGGATCTGTGAAGCTCTTGATTCAGTAACACCAAGGATTTCACCAATTTCTTTAAGATTAAGTTCTTCGTAGAAATACAATGAAATTACAAGGCGTTCCTTCTCAGGAAGTCTATCCAAAGCCCGAGCAACAATTCCTACTTTCTCTCCACTTAGAAGATCCGTAAGAGGATCCGGTGCCCCTGTTGACATTACCTCATCTGCTTGAAATCTTTCCTCGCCATGACCAAATCCGAGTTCTTCAAAGCTCATCATGACAACGCCGCTAACCTCTCCAAGTAGCCTTTGAAGTTCTTCCATTGGAACACCAAGTTCTTTTGCGACTTCTTCATCTGTAGCAGCATGTCCAAGTTTTTGTTCAAGTTTTAAATATGCTTGTTCAAGTTTATGAGACTTATGACGAAGAGATCTAGGAGCCCAATCTTGTGAGCGGAAACTATCTAAAATGGCACCTCTGATCCGGAACTGTGCATAAGTAGAGAAATTTGTTTCGTGTTTTGGATCGTACTTCTCAAGCGCATCAACAAGTCCGATGATTCCAGAGTTAATCATCTCTTTAATGTCGACTTCGCTTGGTAATCTTCCGGCCAATCTGTGTACTACCTTTTTTACTAAAGGTAGATAACTCCGGATTAATTCCTCTTTCTCGAAGTTATCAACACTACGATACGCTTCAGCGACTGATTGTTGTCTTTTTGCTTTCGCCATAACTTTAGCCACGCTCTAGTTCCTCAAAAGATGCCCATGCTTTCACTAAAACTCGTGTCACAAGGGCAATAACCACCATTACAGCAAACGATCTATAAGCAATCGTGATCATTCGTACATCAGACCTCATCCCTGAAATCAAGATCACTATAAAAGCCAGCATTGATACTGCTGCTGAAAATCTATGAACTCGAGAATACTTTTTTTTAATTGTATTCTTTGTCTTAGCCATAATTTAAATTCCTAAATTGGCCGTAGACTCAAGATCCAATAATTTTCTAAAGAAAAACTGCATGCCACCTTTAACTTTCTGGTTTTGGTATTCATCATCAATCTTTCGAGCGATGTTGGATATGGCAAGCCCAGCCTTACTACTTGGGTAAACTTCTAACAAAGCTCGTTGTTGTCTTACTGCTTCATTAACCATCGAGTCAGTTGGAACAAAACCTAAGTATGACAAGCGCACTTTTAAGAATCTATCAACCACTTGTTGCAATCTGTTAAATGCTTGTGTGCCTTCGGCTGCATCACGTACATCATTGGAAATTATGTTAAATGATTTTTCACCGTAATTCTTAGCCAATACTTTAATCAAGGCATATGCATCAGTAAGAGAAGTTGGTTCATTATTAATAACAACAATAATCTCACTAGCTGCTGAATTAAAATACATTACATCGGAACTGATACCTGCTTGTGTATCGATCAAAAGATAATCATAATCCAAAGCAACACTTTCCAGCTCATCCATCAGATGAAGTTTTTCTTCACTTTTTAAATTTGAGATTGCTTCGATGCCGCTGGCAGCAGGAATTATTGAAACACCCTTAGGCCCATCAACAAGTACATCTTCTATATTTTTCTGATTATTCAATACATCATTAAGAGTGTACTTAGGTGTTAGACCCAAAAGAATATCAACATTTGCTAAACCTAAATCGCCATCAAGAATTAGGACGCTATTACCTAAGCCGCTCAGAGCAACTGCTAAATTAACAGTCATGTTGGTTTTACCAACACCTCCCTTTCCCGAGGTTAAGCTTATTACCCTCGTGAAATTTTTTCGTCGGCTCATACAATTTTTAGTATTATTAAGCGCTTGTAACTTTTGTGAACTCTTAGGTTCAGTAATATAAGATTCCTTCATAAGCGATTTCGTCTCAAAATTTTCAATTAATTCTACTGCTAGCTAAGTACCTATGATTCCACAGAAATAACACCCAAAGATTGCACTTTTGTATTCGGTGCAATCTCTTGATGGCAAATAACTGAGTATCCAGGCACATATCTCTCAATAAATTTTGCTAGGGCAGGCCTTAAATGAGCTGATGATAAAATCAGCGGGGTATGGCCTTTCTCAACAAATCTTTCTGCCGCTTGATTCAATTTGTTAATTAATTGCTGAGCATATCCAGGCTCAAGAGATAACAATGATCCCTCATCAGTTAGTTGGATACTTTCAGAAAGTGTACTCTCTAAATTCGGTGTTAGGCTTGTCAAAACTAGAGTGCCTTCGCCGTTTACATATTTTGTAGTAATGGATCGTGAAAGTTTCCGACGAACACTTTCCGCCAATCTCTCAGTATGCTTCGTATGAGGAGCCCAATCTGCAAGAGTTTCAAGAATTGTGCGAAGATCTCTAATACTAATTTGCTCTCTTAGTAAATGGGAAAGAACTTGTTGAATTTGTCCAACCGACAATAATCCAGGTACAAGTTCTTCAACAACTTTTGGATAATCCTTTGCAACATTATCCAATAAAGCTTGAACTTCTTGACGACCAATTAACTCATGAGCATGACTTCTAACTAGTTCAGTAATATGTGTGGTAACAACTGTAGAAAGATCTACAACTGTGTAACCAGAAAATTGTGCTTTTTCTTTATCATTTTCTGGAATCCAAATAGCATCGAGACCAAAAGCTGGCTCTTTAGTCGGAATGCCTTTTATCGGAGAGGCGACTGTTCCCGGATCCATTGCTAAAAGATATTTAGGGCGTAAATCCCCTCGACCAATTTCAGTACCACGCAACATAATTCTATAATTATTTGAAGGTAGTCTTACATTGTCTCGGATATGAATCGGTGGAACAACAAAACCATAATCAACTGCAAACTGTCTTCTAATTGATCTAATTCTATCTATTAAATCCCCACCGCCATCTACAAGACTTACTAATTCATAACCTACTTCTAATTCGAGGGTATCTAATCCAAGAAGCTTCGTGACTTCTTCAGTGCTTCCCGAAGAAGGTGCGCCAGGTAATAATTTATCTTTGCCACTCTCAATTTCAAGTTTCTTATTTTCTAATAATAAAACTTTTGCGGCACTACTTCTTACATATCCAAGAAAGCCCATAGTTCCAGCTAGAACAATAAAGGGAAGAAATGGCAATCCGGGTACTATTGCAAAACCAGCACAAACACCTGAGGCAAGATAAAGTGGCTTTGATGATAATGTTAACTGACCGATTACTTCAGTACTTAAATCTTCCCCTGAAGCTGCGCGTGCAACTATCAAACCAGCAGCTGTTGAAATAATAATGGCTGGTATTTGAGTGACCAATCCGTCACCTATCGTCAAAATTGTGTACGTTTCTGCAGCCAACATCCAGTCCATATCATGTTGAATAATGCCGATGAAAAAGCCACCTATTATATTAATAGATGTGATGAAAACTCCGGCCATGGCATCTCCAGCTACGAATTTAGCAGCACCATCCATAGATCCATAAAACTCAGCTTCTCGTTGCAAATCTTTTCTTCGTTCTTTAGCATCCGCTTCATTTATTAGACCGGTATTAAGATCGGAATCGATTGCTAACTGCTTACCTGGCATAGCATCTAAAGTGAACCGAGCTGCCACCTCAGCGATACGACCGGAACCTTTTGTAATAACTTTTAAATTAACAATGGTAATCAGCACGAAGATGACAATACCAATGGCATAGTTACCTCCAACAACATAGTTACCAAAGGCTTGAATTACATCACCAGCAGCTCCAAGTCCTTGATCTCCATTCATTAGAATCAAACGAGTTGTTGCCACGTTCATGGATAATCTAAAAAGAGTAGTTATAAGTAATAATGCTGGAAAAGATGAAAATTGTAGGGCTTTATCTAAAAATAGTGAAACGAAAAGAATAACCAAAGATATTGTAATATTTGCGGCCAAAAGAACATCAAGAAGGGCAGTTGGAATAGGTAAGATTAAAACTGCGATTACTCCAATCAAGGCAAGAGGAATACTGGCTTGTCTTAAAGCGACTTTATGAGAATTCTCTGCTTTCTTTACTGCCATAAATCAAAACCTGTTCGCGAATCTAAAAATTTAAACCTGCTTAGCTTGTTGTGTTGCTGCATGTGGATTTTTCAACTTGAAAACATATGCAATAACCTCAGCAACTGCTCTGAAAAGCTCATGTGGAATTGTCTGTCCAACTTCTGCCGTTCCATATAAAGCTCTCGCCAAAGGTTTTCTCTCCAATATTGGAATTCTATGCTCTTTGGCAATTTCTCTGATTTTTAAGGCAATAAAACCTTTGCCTTTTGCTACAACCATTGGGGCAATCATCGTAGCTCGATCATATTTCAAAGCCACGGCATAATGAGTTGGATTTGTAACAATAACATCTGCTAAAGGAACACTATCACGAATACGCTTGGCCATTCTTTGTAATCCTTTGCGCTGAATTGTCATTTTTGTTTGTTCATCACCATCAGCAGCTTTCTTTTCATCTTTTACTTCATCTTTGGTCATTTTGTTAATCTTCAGCCACTGATATTTACCCCAGAAATAATCGATAACTGCAAAACCAATCAATACATAGAATATTTTCCAAAATAAGTATGACATTGCCTCCCCAGTATAGCGAAAGAGCTCAAAGATTGAGGTGTGAATTAGCATCACCATATCGGGAGCAAATTTCTTTAAAGCGTAATATCCAATTGGGAGAATAATGGCTAATTTTAAAATTGATTTTCCTGTAGTCATCCATGTATTCACAGAAAACATTCTCGAAAAACCAGTCAGTGGGTTTAATTTTAGAAAATTTAAATCAATTTTCTTCTCTTTGATATTCCATTTTGTCTGCAACATGACTGCTAAAGAAGAAACGATTGCAACAACTAAAGCCATTATCAAAATTTGCGGTCCTATTAATACTAACAGTTTGATCATTCCTTTATGCAGGTCATCGAATGTCAATTGTTCTGAGTTACTGATCATTTTAAATGATCTAATCATCACGATTTGCATCGTGTTGCTCATCCAACCCCACATGGAACTAAGGGCGGTGAATGCCGCAAACATAGAAACAACAATAACAAGATCATTACTTAGATGAATTGAACCATCTTTACGCAACTGTCCCATTCGTTTGCTTGTTGGCAATTCCGTTCTTTCTTCTGGTACTGAATCTTGTGCCATTTAAATAAAACCTTAGGGTATGGAAACTCCACAAGGATCAAAGCAAATGGCGTGCCGAAATATAATCTAAATTAAGTAACATAAGTATTTGTATATATTAGATATCTATAAGCATAACGTGACAATTATTTTGCTACTTTTCTTGATAAGTCAAAGTAATGACGCTGAATATGTTAATGAAAAACTCTGGGGGCAATTATTTAATATCCGTCATATTTTCGATTACGACACTTAACATATTATCCAAAGATGACATTTCCTGAACCACATAACGGACGACTTCGGGTAGTGCCAAAATAGTAAATAAGAGTCCAATACCAACAGTTAAAGGGAAGCTAACTATAAAAATATTCACTGAGGGAATCGCTTTAGAAATTAAACCCATAACGAATTGAGTTAACAGTAATGCCATCACCACTGGTGCAGAAATCATTACTGCTGATTCAAAAACTTTAGCAAGTTGATTAATAAGAAATGAAGATGTGAATCCATCGAATACAAATAACCCGGGAGTAAAGGATCCTGATAATCCTGATACGGCTTCTATTACTATATAGTGACCACCTAAGAGTAGAAAAACTAAAATAATTAAATCACCTTGTAGTCGTGCTAAATCTGTCGAGGTTGTTCCGGTAGCAGGATCAAACATGTTCGCTGCACTTAATCCCATTGTATTAGTTGCTAACTGAGCTCCTGCCTTAACTCCTTCAACGATTAACATCGGTATTACACCAAGAATATAACCAAAAATAAATTCCCCTCCAGTCATTGCAGCAATTATCAGAATATTTTCTGGTAGTGGCGCAATCTTTGTCATTGGCATAGCAGCTAGACTTAGCGCGAACATGGCCGGTGCTCTTATTCTCATGCCCCCCAAGCCATAACCGATTCCAGGAAGAACGATGAAGAGGCCGAAATATCTGCACATTAAAAGTAAAAATGTCCAGATTACATCTAGATTATTTAAAACCTCTAGGGAGAACTGATCCAGTTTCATGGTAAGACGTTAGGAATATTCCCAAATGACCATTCAGTAAATTCTGCGATTTTACTAAGCATAAATGGACCAAAAATCATCAAGGCCACCACCACAGAGCCAATTTTAGGAATAAATGAAATCGAAGCGTCATTAATTTGAGTAGCTGCCTGAAAAATACTCACCACTAATCCAGCCACAAGTCCAAAGATAAGAACCGGTGCCGAGACCCAAACGGCTGTTTGAATTCCCTGTTGTGCAATTGACATGTACTGACTAATTTCCATAAATTATTGCCCCACATGATATGTTTCGACTAAAGATCCAATAATGAGATGCCAACCATCAACAATTACAAACAACATCAATTTAAGCGGTAATGAAATAACTACTGGAGGTAAAGTGATCATACTCATTGCTGTTAAAACTGAGGAAACGACTAAATCAAGTACAAGAAATGGCAGGGCAATTAAAAATCCAATTTGAAATGCTGTATTTAATTCGCTTAAAACAAAGGCAGGTATTGCAACAACCATTGGTACATCTTGAATATCTTCAGGTATTTCTGAATTTGTAATTTGCAAAAATAATCCAATATCCTTATCCCTTGAATGTCGAATCAAGAATTCTTTCAGTGGAATGAAGGTTTTTGTTAAGGCCTCTTCTTCTCCCATCTGGCCATCAAAATACGGTTTAGCTCCTTCATTATACATGCGCATGAATACCGGATTCAGAATTGCAATTGTTAAAAAAAGTGCCAATCCAGTAATTACCATATTTGGGGGAGCACTTTGAGTACCAAGAGCAGTTCGCGTCATGCCCAAGACAACAACGATTCTTGTAAAACAAGTCATTGTTAGAATCATTGCCGGAGCAAAACTTAGAGCCGTAATTAAAAGAATGATCCGTAAAGAAGAGCTAACAGATCCCTTTGAGGCTAATTCAGATCCACCAATATTAATTGATAGATCAGGCAATACGGATTCAGCAGCATATGCTGTCTCCATTCCAAGCATCAAAACAGCAAGAATTGCTGATATTATGCAGATATTTTTATCGCATTTTCGCATGACTGATCCACCCCTTCATCAAAACCTGAGATATTTTCTATTTCATTACTTTCTAATTCAGTAATCGAAACATTCTCAGAACCAACACCTACCAAAACTTTTTTACCTTCAATTTCAACAAGTAGTAAGGACGCTTTTGAAGAAATTGGTGTTCTTTCAATTATTTTAATTCTTCTGCCTCTAAATTTATTTGGCAAAGATTTATCCTTTAGAACAAATTTCTTATACAGATGAACTCCAACTAAGAAAATTCCAGCTACAAGAACTAATCCTTCAATCATTCGTAATATCGACGATCCAGTACTTGCCTCTTTTTGATGTGCAGGAAGTAAACCTTCAGCTTTCTGAACTTTTCTTTCTTTAATTAATCCTGCAATTGTCTTTGCTCTTATTTCACCAGGAGTTTCTAATTGAAGCTCTGGTGTCTGGATATCATTTTCAATCGTATCTTCACAAAAAGCATTGGAACTAAGTGATATTAGCAATGCAATAATGAAGGAATATCGAATACAAGCTTTGCTCATAATTATTTAGTCATATTTACAATTCTATCTTCAGGTGCAATGATATCAGTCAGACGAACACCGAACTTTTCATTTACAATCACAGCTTCTCCCCGCGCTACTTGTTTATGATTGATAAATATATCTAGTGGCTCTCCGGCTAACTTAGTTAACTCAATAACCGATCCTTGTCCCAATGTTAAAAGATCTTGAATAGTCATCTTAGTCCGACCGACTTCAACTGTTACATTGAGAGCTACATCAGCTAAAAAACTTAAGTTCTTGCTATCTGGAGGTTTAGTTGGACTAACACCTGTGGCTTCAGAAACTCCATCTGCCGCAGAAGCAAGTTTTTCTAAATCCTGCATAATCTCATCTGGTGTTTTTTCAATCTCTGCCATAAATGCTCCTAGGTCCTAAAAAATCTAATCATATCTTCTTCAGGAATTTGGCGAGTTACTTTAACTGCCCTATTCCCACGAAAATTTCCTACATATCCATAATACTTTGGTGTCCCTTGAATCTTTATAATCGATTCATCTGCTGGATTTGTATCCAAAGTAATGACATCTCCTGCTTTCAAATCCAAAACTTTTTCAGCAGACATTACACCCTTTGCTAATTCCACGCTTAATTCGGCTTTTGTTTCAGCCAAACTAGATTGCATTCTTTGCTTATGAGTACTGTCCATCTCAAGACGTGTGCTTTGAAATCCGGTTACAAGCTTCTGTCTGAGCGGCTCAACAGTTGAATAAGGAATACACAAAGTAATTGTGGCGCTTTCAGATTCAAGCTCTACTTCCAAAGTAACAATAATTACCACGTCAGTTGGTGGACAAATTGCTACCGCTAACGGATTAAATTCAGATCTAACATAAACAAAGTCTACTGGATGAATTGGGGCCCAAGCCTCTTTCAAAGTATCAAGTGCCATCAACACTACTTTTCCAATCAATCTAGTTTCAATGGCTGTGAATTCTCGACCTTCTACTTTGGCTCTTCCTTGGCCAGCTCCTCCGAAAAGTGTATCGACAATATTAAAAACTAAACTTGAAGAAACTACCATTAAGGCATACCCCAAGAATGGAGGCATACGATAAATATGTAGTGAAGATGGCAGTGGTAACTTCTTCATGAAGAGACCAAACTTAACCATCTCAATTCCGCCTACGTTTACAAAAATAGTCCGGCCCAAAAATTTGCTTAATTGTGTTCTAAACTGACGACTAAAGCGATCATGGATAAGTTCCATGGTCGGCATACGTCCACGAACAATTCTTTCTTGGCTTGCTAAATCATATTTTTTTATACCAGAAGCTAAATCTTTTGATTCGACATCCTCCTTCTCGATTTCTCCTTCAGAGAGACCACGAAGTAAAGAATTGATTTCATCCTGAGATAATATTTGCTCGGCCATACTATTACTCTAACCTACTGAATAACAAAATTTGTAAAGTACACATTCTTAATATCTTCTCGTCCCATCATTTCATTGATAATTCCTATTGTATCAATCTTAAGATCATCTTTTCCTTCTTTATTAATTAAATCTACTCTGCGTTTACTAGAAAGCAGGGCGATCATTGCATCGCGTATAGGAATAAGTTTTACAGTAAATCTTTTTGGAACTGCTTTACCTGAAAATTCTAACTGAATTTGAGCTCTAATAAATCCACCACCTTGTAGATTAACTACAAATGTTTCGAGCGGAAACATCGCTCCTAAAGCTTCCTCGTTTTCGGCCAATTCTTCTTCTTCCCCGATACCAACTTCACTTATACTTTGATCATTTGCAGAATTTTCTGAAATCTTAGCGGCATCTACTGATAGAGCCTTCTCGCTAGTAAAAAATTTGAAGGCTCCAAATCCTCCTATAATAAGAGCAACAGCAGTTACAGAAGAGATAATGATCATCTTCTTCTTTTTGCTCTTTACAGGAGCAGGAGTAGCTTTTGCTTCTTCCCCTTCTGTGCCTTCTTTTTTCTCTTCGTCAGCCATTATACTTTCGCTAAAACCTATGCGTCCCTTGCTATAAAACCCACTGTGACTTCTGAATCTGTTTTCTTTCCATTTAAGGCTCCACAGTTAGGCCCTAAAACTCGTACCTTTACTGATTCAGATTGTAGAGAAAAAGAGTCAACTATTTGACCCTTAATCTTGAGAGCCTGAGTCATCGATTCATGCCAATTCCATTCTGCGGGCAGTTCATCGTTTCTAGAGCATACTTCAAGATAACTATCTGTTATAACTATCTCTTTTTTACTACTAACAGCTAAAATTCTCTCTTTCAGTATCCCCATCAGCGCATCTGAATTCACTTCTTCGCTACTGAAGGAGACCCATCTTGGCTTTGTCTCTCTGTCTATTTTTGCAATTTGAGTGCCAGAGTTATTTTGATGACGTTTCTCCACTAAGCCTTTGATCTTAGTACCATTAAATGAAATCAGGCTAATAAAGAAACATAAAAGTAGTGTCAAAAGATCGCCAAAGGTAATCATCCATGAGGTGGATGGCGACTGAAGCAAAGAGTTATTTTTTTTACCAAGAATCGTCATGCTCTATTCCAATCTACTCTCTCTAAATTCAACTTTTAGATCTGAATCAGAATTTTCAACTTGTGCATAAACATTTGCTGCATTTGCAGGAACTCCTGACTTTAAGAATTCTCTATAAACAACCATACTCTTAGAAAGAGCTAATCCATCACTGTTTGCGAAAATAGTTATTTTTGCTGCAAGGTCATGATTCTTTAGGGCGAATATAATTCCACTAAGGGAATCTTCAATTAATTCGCTAGAATCTTCTTTGAAAACTCCCTTGAGATTCATATCTCCAACCTTACTTTCCAATATGGGTATTATTTCTTCAGTTCGCTTTAAGGAACTTGTGGCAAAAAAAATTGTAATAATAAAAGTAAGTACAATCATGATCACAGAAATATATAACGACCAAAAAGCAGAATCGTTATTTTCTTCGATAAAGGCCTGTTTAATGATTGATTGCTCAATTGCCATTTTATTTTTTAATTAATTGATGGCAGATAACTTTGCAGCTTTTGTTCAACAATTATTGGGTTTTCTTGTTTTGCAATCGCAATGACGCCTTCAATGGTAATAGTCTTTAAAAGTGTGTCCTCTTCACTTCTAATGCGCATTTTTCCAGCCACAGGCAAAAAAACTAAATTGGCAAGTAAGGCTCCATACAGAGTTGTCATAAATGCAACTGACATGGCTGGACCAACGGATTCGGGAGAATCCAAAGAACCTAAAAGACTAGACAGGCCCATTAATGTACCGATCAAACCAAAAGCTGGAGCATAAGTTGCCATTGTTTGAAATACAGCAATTCCTCGCGCTCTTTGCTCAATTGAAGTTCTTATTTCTGTTTCTAACAAACGACGAACAATTGTCTCATCTTGTCCATCGACTGTTAACTCCAAAGCTTTTGCTAAATAAAGATCACGAATCTCTTCGGCTTCTTTATCAAGAACTAACAAGCCTTCTTTGCGTACTTTTCTAGTTAAGCCAACTAGATACACGATTCTTTGAATAGCTGAATCATTAGTGGCGTAAAGTATTGATTTTAATCCCCCCCAAGCTTGAAGCATTTCTGGAATTGAAAATTGAATCATTGTGGCTGCAAATGTGCCACCTAAAACAATTAAAAGACTGATCGGATCAAGAAATTTTGAAAAATGTCCACTACTTATGGCACATATCAAGATAAGTGTGATTCCCAAAGCCGCGCCAAACAAGACTCCAGTGTCATAAGTACGACCATGTCGTCTATCAATATTTTCAATACTTTCAAGTGCAAAACCTGCATCAGTTTCCATGTGTTATTCCTATAAAACCATTGCAAAGATAAAATCTGATCCTGATAACTCAATGCATATGAAAGCAAGAACTGATCCGATGAAAATGTTTATTAGTCTTAAAGTATTAGCTGAGAAATGTCAGAAAAGACGAGTCAAATAAGTGACAGTTGTACTTTTTAAATTTCTTAAAACCTGATTTTCGCTTAAGAAGCGTAACGAGAAAGCTAAGATGCTGAAAGATTTTAAAGAAAAAATTAAAATTGCTACGAAAATGTGGCTTTGTCACATTGAGAAGCAATTTTTACCAGAGCTTTGCTCTGGCTTGTTTTTTATTTCAAAGATTACTGTATATTAGCTTTCGCAGTGGCTTTCTTAAGCGAAACTCAGGTTTAAATATTGATGCTTTAACTACAGCCATCAAGTAAGTGAAAATCTAGTGAATCAAGTTCTCTGTTTGATACTTGGGGAATAAAACTATTTTCACATGCTCGTGTTTGATAATCAGCAATCTTCGTATTATCCAACAAGTAATCGATTGAAAATACCTTTTTACCGGCAGTAACAAATTTAGCTATATTAGTAATGGTTACACTTTGAGGGTCGAATTCATTATCTTCATCTAACTCACCAAAATAAAAAGTATCTTCTGCCCCAATACCATCAATTGCATTTAGATATTGTAGTCGTAATTTATTCGGCAACAAATCTAAAATTCCTGCACCATTTTGAGGAATTACAATAAAATCGCTTCTTGCTCTTGAATTTCTAGCATAAGAGGAAAGCGCTATAACAAACTTTGCCATTAATTTTGCTGCTTTTCTTTCTCCACCTAGTTCATCAATAAAAGGTTGATATTCAAAAGCATCGATAATATCTAGGTAAATTCCGTCAAATCCAGCATCAATGATTCGATCAAGATAACTTTTTTTAGGACCAGAGGTATTCCCAAAAATAATATTTTGCCACTTCTTCATCCAATATCTAGTTTTATAGTTACCACAAAAATCTTCATTGGCATCACTAAGCCATGCTGGAGCATTAGAAGTGTTTTTTGTATTACAAGGTTCCCCTGTTTTTTGTTTGGTCCATTTTTCTTTGAAATAAAATCTATAATCTTCAGTTTCACCAATACTGAGATAGGCTATGATTTTTTTACCACTGCTTTTCATTTGCGTTAGTTCCTCAGTAGTAAAGGCAGTTACATCCGTGCCGTCACTGGAATAATCAATAACAACTAAATCAAAAGGAGCTGCTGCAATCTCACTGGGAATGGGATTTTGAAGTTGGTAGCCCCAAGAAAAAACTGAATCAAGATTTTGAGCGAAGGCAGAACGCGCAAAAATACAATCAATTGTTAAAATAAATAGAATAGTGAAGATCCTTTTCATCCATCTATAGTGTTTTTCAAAAGTCTTTGCCGAATTACAAAACATAGCAATGGAGACTAGGTTAAATCTTATTTCTTGTGAACCCTTCGGGTTCACTATGATTTTTGAAAATGAAAAACACTATTTATTGTCCCTCCGAGGGATAGTAACTTTCAAAAGCCTTTGCTGAAAAGCAATGACTTTAGAAAGTTACTATGATTATCGACTGATTTAACTGAAACTTGATAAAATGCTTAACTGAAAAATCCTTAAAATTAGTAGAAAAGAATTGATGACTCCGGTGGGTGTTTTAAAAAAGTTAAGACCCCGCAACGCTCATTCATCTCGTTGTAAGTGAGAGAATTTCGCGTTGCGGGGTCTTGAACCTGCTGCTGACTTCAGGCAGAGAGCGACCGTTGGCTACGTCGAGCGTCCCACTTGATGCGATGCTGACGAATGAGATCTCCAGCTTCTTCGTAGGTTTTCACGACGTTGAGCAGAGTACGATCCTCGGACTTGATTGTTCCATAGGAATTCGCCATCTGATCGAGCATACGCATCACGTGATCATACGAAGATCCGACGCATACGAGGCGAGGACGCATCTCGAACCCGATGGAAACCCTGGGATTCCAGGGATACGGGTTGTTGAAGGCATTCTCACTGAACTGGCAGCGTTGCAGCCACCACATCAGTTCGTACATCGTTCCGATCCCGGGACGAGCGAAGATGACAGCATCGGTCAGCGATCCCATCACAAGTAGTCGAGGCTCAAGACTCCCTGCATTGATGTGACGATCTTGAAACTCGAAGTGAGTCATCTCTTGTTCGCCCCTGAGAGTGATGCCGACACCCCACGAAAGGGTACCGACTTCCTTTGCAGCACGATTGCTGACTTCCATCAAACCTGGACCACCTCCGGTGATCAGATTCTGAACGACTCGACCGCCACAAAGGCGACGCACACAGTTATCGAGTCGATGACCAATCTCAGTCTTGATTCCAAGCCGCGCAGAGCCTTGAATCAAAAGACCAAAGTCATCCTTCGTACCTTCTGCCAACATCTGACAGATGAGGTGCAAATTGGCAGTAGGACTTTTCAGATCCTCCGCCAACATTTGCACAGATTCATGATTGAGTGACAATTTCCCTCCAGGGAAACGAAAGTAAGTCGTGTTAGTGGACACACTCACTTATAAAAACGGGACAAACCTTCTACAAACACCCACCAGTGTCTGATGAGAATCCGGAATAAAAATTCCGAAATCTCTAAGACACTGCGTGTTAATACCCAAACTCAGCAGATTTTGCTGAAATACCTTTCTTGACAGCCCCTGATTGTTGCATTGAATTAGAGCAGCCAATTTTGGAGTTTGGGTATTTGTTTTCAGCATTTTTGCTTACACAAAAATAGCCAAACATCTACACTCACAGATAAACTTTAAAAGAACTACGAATAAACACTTATTCGTTATGTGCATTCTTATGCGATTGCACTATCCCGGTCAAACTAGCACCGATCAAAAATTTTGAAGATTTGGCAATCTGCATTTCACACAAATTTATTAAATCAATTGATTCAAATCTATTCGAGGCTAGTTCTGGAAATCTCTCTTGTAGTAAGTTTTTGTAAGTCATACCTGATTGAGACAATTTTAGAGTCTGGCTCCAATAATCTGCAACATCTTCCATATATTCTAAAATATCAAATGAACGAGAACCGGCATCATAGATTGTACATCGCTCGAGAGGAAAACTTGGATTCTCATACTGACTCTCAATAAACTCTGGAGCCAGAAGTGCTTCTGTTCGGAGTAAATCCGTACCGCCAATCTTAATAGACAAACGTGACTCTACTTGAGCTACTGCAAAAATTCCTTCAATATAAACTACTGAGGCCCCACGATAACTTTTAAATCTTTTGCGGTATTCTGCATCAACAGATTCAATTATTTCATGACTTCTTGGTCCACCAATTGTGAAAAATAATAAAGAAGAAATTTCAACTTTCTGCTCAGTTGCAATTTCTCCAATTTCACGAAGGGCATATTCAAGACTTGTCCCTGTGGCAACAACATCACCAAAAACAATGTCATTCTGTGAAGTAAAATGTACTTTCTTATATGAACTTTCCGAAATAAACCAATCCTCTGGGTTATCACTTTTCCGTGCCCTTTGTGCACTTATAAAAGCTGAAGGATGATCATTCCAGGTATAGGCATCAGCCAATGCATCGCGCAGACCGAAATTCAAACCACCTCGAAGAATATGAAAAACGGAAGTCGTGTTTTCAAGGCCTTTAAAATTGCCTGATTCTTTAAGGAGCCGCAAAGTTAATGAGCAAGCATGTGATAAATCTCGAGTATATCTAATTCCGGTAACAAATGGATCGTTACAAATAGCTCTTGTTTGGGGTGTTGTTACAATAAATTTTTTAACCTTAGAATCAGAAAGGTTTTCAACACTATATAGATTAGCTTTTTGATTAGTTGAAAGAAGTTTCAATTTCCCATTCATGGGTTGTTATTTTACTATAGGATTGAGGAGTAAGCGAATTCTTCGACAATAATATCGGTGATAATCAAACTAGAAATTTCTTATGCTGATAACTCTTTGGTATTACTTATTAAATCAATTTAGGCTCTTTTTTTAAGAAATCGATTTCCAGCTTCTAGAATTTCTCTTAAAATTTTCTCGGCAGTTTGGGCTGGCTCCAATGTGGTTGTATCAATACTGATCGCATCATCGGCCTGCAGCATAGCACCAAATTCCCGTTTTCGATCTGTGTCATCTCTGACTTGAAGCTCTCTTTTTACATCCGCAATTTCGCTGGCCCGATCCACGGGAAACAAAGGTGTGGATTCATGACTTTGTGCATACTCCTCATACCTTCTCTCAGCTCTAACATTGATATCAGCATCGAGCCAAAAATGAACAACTAAACTATTTGGCATTTTGTTAGCAGGTAGCTCTTTTCCCATATCTCGACCATCAGCCAAGATATGTTGATCAAGAGAAAGTTCTCTTAATTTTCCATTTACGAAATTTCTTACTTCCAGAACTGTGCCGACTAGAGAGGCAAGTGGACTAATAGTACCAGATCTAATTTCAGGAGTTACATCAACATTATTTAAAAATACACTCGGTTTTGCATCGGGTCTTAGAGGATCACTTGGGCCAAATTCCAATATAAATTTTCTAAAAATTCCAGGAAGTGCTTTTCTTAAATCGAATAGTGCTTTGTCTCGTTGAGTCTTTGCTATTTGTAAAAGTCTCTGAGCATCATCCGTGTCATGACCGCCAGAATTGTGATCATGCTCAACAACATAATCAAGGTGTGCAAAAGCTTGAATAACTTTCTCTTCGGGAGCTCTTATTGATTCAATGTTTATACCCTGATCTCGTAAAGATTTAGCTATGCATCTGTAGTAAGCACCACTATCTGTATGGCGAATTCTTAAAATATGACCAACGAGTTCTGAAACAGTTCCTTTTCCAGATGCTCCTGGACCATCTATGGCGATAACAATTGTCGAGTCAAGCTCTTCGAGCTGTTTTTTTAAATCTAACACTTCGGCTTTTAATTCGGGATTAATCTCAGTTGAAAATCTAACTTTAGAACACGGAGCACAAGGCATTTTTGGTCCAGACATTCTTTGTAATGTTTTGTCTGCTGGATCATTTAATGGAGTAATATCAGAAAGCTGGTCGCGTTCCGATCCTTCTGGAGTCAATGCTCCATCAAATAAATCACCTTGGTGTGTTGTCTCCAAAAACATAGCTCCGTTGAATGCCGAAAGAGGAATAAATTAGAGTATGAAGCATCAAGTAATCTTACTCAACTTATTGGACGTTTACTTGAATTTTTTTAATGGGGGCAGAACCTATTTATAGCTCCAGATTATGATCCAGATCAGGTGCCAGGATCCAGATCCAGATCAGGTGCCAGGCACCTTGGCTAAAATTCCCAATGGAGTCAACATGATAGAGAGGATCAATCAATACGCTCTGTAGCTGGATTGCCAATCATATAGCACTTTCCGGTACCTTCAAGCTTAAGGATAACGGATCCATAGTTGTTCCTATACCAATATCCGTCGTAAGTGCCATTTGTTTCTTTAAAGTGATGTCTCTCTCCAGTTGGATCTGGATTGCCGTAACCATTATCATAAAGTTCATGAATTTGGTTACAGTCAGTATCTAAAGTTGTAACACCAACAGCTTCTCTACCACATGGGTTAGCAAGCACGGCAACTATGCCACCGTAGGTATCAGATTTTCTTTTATAAACAAAACCTATCTTTGATCCATCAGTTTCATCTAAGAAATCACAGCCACAAATTCCTGGAGTTCCACCACCACAGCTCGAACCACCGCCACTACCTCCGTCATCTTCTCCATCATCAGAACTACTGTTAAAGTCATTAATATTGACTCTATCTACAAAGATTCCTGTTGGTGCAGAGAATGTATTTGATACTTTAGAAAATGGATTAAAAGTAATTATGGTCTCATCATTCTGAACTGCCAACTCTTCTCCAGGTTGATTTGGATCTAAATCACCTTTTAATACTGTGCCGATAATATTAAAAATATGCCCTGCCACTTTCTGACCATTATTATTAATAAAAACGGCCTTAGTTTGAGATCCAACACTTCTTGCAAAGGCAAGAAGATCCGTACCATCCGAACCTGTTACTGGAATTGGACGCTCGCCATAACTGCCAACTTTCTTTATATTTATTTTTATCTTAGCCCCTGAAATAACATTTCGTAATTGAATACGATTATGACTTTTACCCTTAGGCTTATCGACAAATCCTATCCAATCTCCATCTCCATAAAAATTAGTATAAAAAAGTCGTGCTTTTAAAGAAGACTTTCCGAATTGCCTTGTCGTTTCAGTACTGCCACCTGCAAAGCCATTAATTTTCACACGCCAATTCAGGCTTGTGCCTGAGAAATCAACTACTGCTGGATCTATGACTCCATTGTTATCAAAATCTGCCCCAGCCACAAAAATATTACTGTTATTACCGAAAGAAAAATCCCCGAGCTCTTGGCCGCTCTGATTCATAACTGTCCATGTTGCAGTTCCATTATTCTCTTCGGCAATCGTTCCTAACTGTTCTTGGCCAGATCCAGTAAAGCTACCAAAGACAATGTGATTTCCAACCTTGCCAAAACTATTTGATACTATCGTTTGAGTCCCCACTGAAGGAGTAACTAATTCCCATTTAAGAGTTTGGTTTGTGTTGATGTTCAAAACGGCCAAAGGTTCGGCGAATCCGATGCTAGAAGTGGATAATGAGATACCTAGAAGCAACAAAAATTTACGCATATAGACAACCTTAATATCGACAAATTTATTTCTTATCTGCATAAGATTTCAGGGGCTTAAGCAAAAATAACTCATCACTCTAAATCGCACAACCTAGCGTATTCCTTAATAGCAAGATTAGTTCCACTATTGGCTACGAAATCTTCTTAGATTTGCAACTATGCCAATCTTGGATAATCCGTATATCCCTTCTCAACTCCACCATAAAATGTACCCCGATCATACTTATTAAGATCTGCATTTTTCTTGAGTCTTTCAGGAAGATCTGGATTACAAATAAACAATCTACCGAACGCCACTGCATCAGCTAAACCAGTAGAAACTACTTTCATGGCATCAGACCGATCATACCCCCCAGCCGAAATCAAAACACCGCTAAAGGAATCACGGAATATTTTAGCTACCTGTGGTGCATCAGCAATATTTCCATCCTTGCCTCCTGCGGAAGATGATCTAGGTTCAATCAAGTGCACATAGGCAATTCGACGTTTACTTAGCTCGTTCAGTACATAACTAAAAAGTTTTACTGGATCGCTATCGCTCATATCATTAAAAGTTCCGTAAGGAGAGAGTCTTACGCCAACTCGATCTTTCCCCCAAACAGCAATTGCTTCGTCAACAACTTTTAGAAGTAGCCTTGCACGATTTTGGATTGATCCGCCGTATTCATCGGTTCGTTGATTGGATCCATTTTGAAGAAATTGATCCAATAAATATCCATTTGCCCCATGCACTTCTACTCCATCAAATCCGGCCGATTTAGCATTCTGTGCACCTTTGCGAAACTGAAGCACTACATCTAAAATTTCTCTAGTCTCTAATGCACGTGGGATTTCAAAAGTCACCTGCTTCCAATCAGCACTAAAAGTTCCTCCAGATGGTTTTATGGCAGAGGGCCCAACTGGCGAGGCTCCATCAGGCTGATAAGACGTGTGAGAAATCCTTCCGACATGCCAAAGCTGCAAAAAGATCCTACCTCCATTTTGATGCACCGCATTTGTTACAAGCTTCCAACCTTCAGTCTGTTCAGCAGAATGAATTCCTGGTGTTGCTGGATATCCTTGTCCTTGTTGGCAAACTTGAGTTGCTTCAGAAATAATTAAACCAGCACTAGCACGTTGTGCATAGTATTCAGCATTAAGTTGCCAAGGAATATTTCCAGGTTGCTTACTGCGCATCCGTGTAAGAGGCGCCATAATAATGCTATTAGGAAGTTCTAAGGCTCCCAACTGAATCGGATCAAATAGAGATTTCATCGACTGCTCCAAAATAAAATAAATTAAACTTGTGCCATTCCACCATCAACAAACAATTCACTTAGTGGAAACAATTATGAAAACTTATTCTGCGCAATGTCAGAAAAATGAGAATCCAAAAAAGAAGAAGCGTTAATAAGCCTTTGTAGAACTTACTCTTTAGCTAAATTCACTTGCACATCAAATCTTCCAGCAGATTCTGGTTTGCTAGAAATTAACTGAAGACCTGATTCTGAAACACTGCCAGCCCGAATCACATCATCAATGACTGACTTTAAGAGGGAAATATTTTGCTCATCTCCTTTAATAGTTAAGGCATCTACTCCCCATTTCTGACCCTTTTGAGCTTCTGTTTTTTTCCCACGAATTACACTTAAGACTTCTATTGCTGCCGACAATGCATCTTTGTTACCTGATAAATTTTCTACTTCGAAAATTTCTGGCCATTTAGCAGTATGAACAGAGGCATTCTTATCACTACCTGTATATCGCCATGACCAAACTTCCTCAGTAATGTATGGTAAAAATGGAGCAAAAAGTCTTAAGAATGTTTTTAAACTCCAATCAAGTGTCGCTTGGGCTGAATTTTTACCAGCTTGATCGCTGCCTTCATAACTTCGACTCTTGGCCAATTCAACATAATTATCACAAAAATTCCAAAAGCATTCTTCAGAAATTTGGAGGGCTTGTGCATAATCAAATTTCTTAAAATTCTCCGTAGCTTCTACAATGGTATTTTTTATAACTGACACCATGGCGAGATCGAGGGGATGTGTAATATTTTTAATATCAGTTGAAGTATCAGCTAACTGCATAAGCACAAATTTGCTGGCATTAAAAAGCTTAATACAAAGTTTACTTCCAATTTTAAAAATTGATGGATCAAAAGCCGTGTCAGTACCAAGCCTGGCTTTTGCAGACCAGTATCTAACAGCATCAGAAGAATGTTCATCTAAGAAACTTCCTGGAGTAACGACATTTCCCTTTGATTTGCTCATTTTTTTACGATCTGGATCTAAGATCCAGCCGCTAAGAACAATATGATACCAAGGAATCTCTTTATGATGCATCCAGGCTTTTACGATTGTACTAAATGCCCAAGTCCTTATGATGTCGTGACCCTGTGGACGAATATCCATTGGAAAAAGTTTTGCGTGTTTATCAGGATTCAGTTTCCAGTGACTCTGAATTTGTGGAGTAATAGAAGAAGTAGCCCAAGTATCCATCACATCTGGATCACCAACAAAGCCGCCCGGCTGATTACGCTGCTCTTCCTTAAAACCTGGAGGCACAGCTACGTATGGATCAATAGGAAGTAAATCTTCTGAAGGATAAATTGCCTTATCGAATTGAGTATTTCCCTTTAGATCAATTGGATACCAAACTGGAAATGGTACTCCAAAAAATCTTTGTCGACTAATACACCAATCTGCATTTAAGCCTTGCACCCAATTTTCATACCGTGATCTCATATGAGCTGGATGCCACTGAATTTTGCGGCCCTGTTCAATCAAGGCTTCTTTGTGACACATAGTGCGGATGAACCATTGTCGTGTTGTGATAAACTCTAATGGTCGATCTCCCTTTTCGTAGAATTTTACTGGATGAGTCACAGGTTTTGGCTCACCAACTAAAGCTGAACCTTTGCCATCAACAGCACTGCCATCCAAGGCCAACATCTCGGCAACTGCTTTGCGAGCCTTTTTTGCATCCAAGCCAACTAATTTTTTATAATTTTCTAGGGCAGTTTTTGGATCAGTGGTTCCAAACGGTGCTTGATCAAAATTAAGATCTTTAATGCGACCATCCAAGCCAACAATTTGTTTTGCTGGAATTCCTGATTTCTTCCACCATTCAACATCCATGATATCGCCGAAGGTACAGACCATTAGTATGCCTGATCCCTTCTCCGGATCTGCATGTTCCGCAGCTAAAATAGGAACCTTGGCTTTAAAAAGAGGAGTAATGGCAAATTTACCAAATAATTTTTTATACCGTTCATCTGTGGGATGAGCAACTACTGCGATACAAGCTGGTAGTAACTCAGGTCGAGTAGTGGCAATTGTAAATTCACCACCACCTTCTATTCCAAATCGAATATCATGAAATGCACCAGAAATTTCCTTATCTTCAACTTCTGCTTGAGCTACGGCAGTTTTAAAATCCACATCCCACATTGTTGGGGCTTCTGAATTATAAACCTCACCTTTATTAACCAGATCAAGAAATGACAGTTGTGAAACATGCTGACAATGCTTATCGATTGTTGCGTATGTGCGACTCCAGTCCAATGATAAAGCAAGATGTGTCCAT
This sequence comes from bacterium, assembly GCA_034440315.1. Lineage (GTDB taxonomy): Bacteria > Bdellovibrionota_C > UBA2361 > UBA2361 > J135 > JAWXBT01. The sequence goes on along the minus strand of JAWXBT010000113.1, from coordinate 411 downwards.
AAATCTTGAAAAGCCGCCTCGTCTTCTTTCACTAAAGCATCACATGCTTCAACGAAATTTCCTCTTGAAATCTCTTGAGCAGGAGTTTTTTGATCTTGATTTGGATCTTTCTTTGTAGCCTTCCAATCATTTACATAAGGAATATTTGGGTTACATTTAATTCCGAAAACATTCTGCACTCTACGTTCAGTGGGCAAACCATTGTCATCCCAACCCATGGGGTAGGATATATTTTTACCTTGCATCCTATTAAAACGCACCAAGACATCTTGTTGGGTGTAACTGAAGATATGGCCCATATGAAGGGAGCCAGAAATTGTAGGAGGTGGGGTATCAACAACAAAAGTCTCCTCGCGAGATCTCTTAGGATCCCAACGATAAATACCTAGTTTTTCCCAGGCACTCATCCAT
>JAWXBT010000112.1:0-4461 GCA_034440315.1 bacterium | reverse complement strand
TCATAGCTAACCCAAAGGGTTAACAAGAAACAAGATTTAACTTAGTCTCCATTGCTTTATCTTGTGATTCGGCAAAGACTTTTGAAAAACACTATATGAGTTCAGTAGAACCTTCTTTAGTTCCAATTGCAGAAACAGATGATAATCCTGGTTTGATGAAAGAAGATGTTGAAGAAAACAATAAAATAAACAACGATTCTCAAACTGTTTTTAGACGACTGATACACGTTGCATGGCTTTCGATCATATTAGGAATTTTGCTTGAAATTATCTTAGTTGTCATCGCTGGCGTTTCACAATCATTGGGAAATTCCAAACCTGTTATCGTTGATCTTGTGCAAAAAGTTTCTTGGTCATTCTTTGTATGCATGGGCCTAGCTGTTGGTACTGCTGTTACGAAAACTCGTGTTGCAACAATGGGACTTATGGGACTTTTGGCTGCACCAATGGCTTTTTATATTGCACGTGCGCTACACAAGGCACTAGCTCAAGCACTCTCACTTACTAACAGTGCGGCATTATCTGGGCCGTCCCCTCTTTTACTCGCAACTTGCAAAGCTCTTGAGTATTGCTTTTTAGGTATGGCACTTGGCTGGCTAGCAACGAATCATAAAAATAAAACTTGGCATTATCTTGTTGTTGGGATTTTTACCGGCATTGTTTTCGGCGGATCGATTGTAACAATAATGGCCAATACGATGACCCAACCTTTGATTGGAGTCGCGCTTTACACTCGCTTAGCCAATGAAATTCTTTTTCCAGTTGGCTGCGCTTTAGTGATTTTTTCAGCTGATACATTGGCTAGACAAAAGTAGAATAAATTGACCAACGAAAGATGATCAAACAAACTCCTGAATTATTAGCACTATGTGTTTTAAGCTTTGGGTGTAGCGGTCCTAGAGCTGAAATTGACCTTGATCAGAATATCCTGCCCCAGCATGAACATTCAAATAATAGCAATGAATTAAATCAGAAAATATCAGCTAATGAAATTGTATTATATAGCGGAGCAGGTGTTGCTAAGAGATCACTAACAGAAATTCCTGATGTGATCGAAGGACTACTTGGCAGCCGTGGCTACCATGTTCGGAAAGAAGATAGTTCATATTTTTTGACCGCTGATTGGGAGAAAAGAACAGCTCTAATTATCATGCCAGGTGGTGCCGATCTGCCATATGTCAAAGCCTTAACAGGTTTACAAAATAAAAGAATTATTGAATTTGTAGAAAATGGAGGCACCTATGTTGGGTTTTGTGCCGGTGCCTATTATGGATCGAAATATGTTGAGTTTGACAAGAGTGGTCCCTTAGAAGTGTTAGGCGAAAGAGAGCTCGGATTTTTTCCCGGAATTGCACGCGGTCCAGCTTATGGAGTTTATCATTATGAAAATGATGAAGGTGCACGAATAGCCAAGATACAAATGACAGGAAATGATCGGATATTTTACTCTTATTTTAATGGTGGCTGTTCTTTCGTTGATGCTGATCAATATTCCAATATAACGGTCTTAGGACGGTACTCTGATTTAGCAGGCAAACCAGCAGCTTTTATTGAGTGCCAAGTTGGTAAAGGTAAAGCTTATCTCTTGGGATTTCATCCTGAGTTCACTTTAGATTCTTTTCCAGTTGAGTCTTCGCAAGCTTCAGAGCTTGTAGAGAGGCAACATCGACATTGGGAAGATCGAAAAGCCATCTTAAATATAGTCTTTTCTGATTTGCCACAATTATAATGTAATTTCAAATACTTACACCACAAGGTCTCAGAGCACTTGTGGTGCGATCACAAAGTCTCAGAGCACTTGTGATCCGCAATTGTGATCGTAACCGCTTTTTAGACTAGTTGTTTATATTGAGATAATGTTTGTTTGAGTTACAGAGCAAATCCTTGTATAATCCCAACAAATTCTTACTGAGGTGATAAATGGAAGACGTTTGGAAACAATTTGAAGAGAATGGCATTACCCACAGTGCCGCCCATCACCTTTTGGCTGTACTGAGCTTAAAGAAGGAACGCGGCTATGCCCGAGTTACCGACGTAGCCAAACACCTAAACATCACCACCGGTAGTGCCTCAACAAATCTAAAGAGTCTTAAACAAAAAGGTTTCGTAGTTGAAGACACAAATAGATTCTTAGTTCTCTCAGATAAAGGTGAAATGCTCGCCCGAGCTGTAATTGCTCGTAAGGAGATCTTTAAAAAATTCTTAACTGACTATCTTCACGTTAAAGAAGATCAAGCAGAGATCGATGCCTGTAAAACAGAACATCTCTTAAGTCACGAGACTTGTGAAAGACTCTTGGCTTTTATCCAACTATTAGCTGGAGAATGTTCTGTTGATTGGAAAAAAATCGATCCTGCTTTAAAAAAGTCAGGCAGCTTGAAATTTGTTTGTCCTGCTCATAACGGATCTGTCAAAAAAGACTGTAACGTATGCCATGATCACTGTTTATTGGATGACTGCTAAAAGGAAATTTTATGAAAACAATAATGAAAGAAGCTCTGAAAAGTGCCATGAAAGCCCAAGATAAAGTAAAAATGGAAGCTTTGCGCGGAGCACTGAGTGCCATTCAGTACGAGGAGATGCAAGCCGGTGTTGAGAATCTCGATACCAACGAAAATATCGCAATAATTAAGCGTGAGATAAAAAAGAAACATGAAGAGATTGATTTTGCAAAACAAGCTAATCGTCTAGAAAAAATCGAATCAATCCAAACAGAAATTGCAACTCTTGAGTCATTTTTACCTCAACAAATGTCGGCTTCCGATCTCGAATCCCAAGTTAAGGGTTTCATTACAGCCAATCCAGGATCTAACATGGGTGCAGTCATGAAATTTTTGAAAGAAAAATTCGAAGGGCAATACGATGGCAAAATGGCTAGTGAAGTAGTTAAAAAAACTATGCCTTAGTTTTCTAGAAAGGTGCTCAAATATACATAGGCCTCTCTTCTCAAAGATGATTTAGATCATACTATACATAAAATCTCAATATTGCTTGATTTATAAAGATAGAATAGGCAGACAATCGTTCAATTTATTTGATTACAAAGCATATCTGTTTTACACTGCCACCTACATTTACATTACAATTTGAGTAGACGTTATTCTTGGCTGATGCAGCTCGAGAATTAATTTTCATAATTAATTCAAAGCCGCTCCAGGCAGGCCGTTGAAGACCGTCATGGCTCTCGTTCTCTCCAGCTTCTTCAGCAGCTGCAACAACAAGAACAACAACAATGGCAGCAACAATCCCCCGATCATCGAGGGATTCATGGTGGAGTTGCTCTACCCGCAAGGCTTCAGCAATCTCGGGATGTAACTCGGGAAAACCCCCAAGATCCTTCCGCACTACCCTGTGAAGTTCGAGGGGACTCTGTACAAAAAGCCTGTGGCCGTCAATCACGGGATTCTCTCGCCTTCGGGAGTGCCGTTCAATTACCCGGCAGATCTCGATGGAGTGCTCGATTTTGCAGTGCCAGATGTTGGCAACGGAATCTGGCACTACGCAGGAAACATGTTCGGCGTACCCAGTTCTTCGATTCGTCTCAGCTTCAAGGGCTCATCATGGGACCGTACCGTGATATTCCCCAAGAGGACCTTGCTGCCAGGAGAGCAAATTCCATTCTCGATCGCCAACAGGGACACCCTTGTTCCAATCGTAAGTGGATTCGGCTCGAATCAAGACGCTCTCTTCATCTACCGTTGGAACGGTGAAGACAATGTCGAGCAAGTTGCAGGACCGATCTACATCCCCTCGGACAGTAGCTCGGTTGTGAATCCGATGATCTTCTCACCTGGTGAGTATTGGATCGTCGGAATCGACCATGGTAGCACCACCCACTTTACTCCAGTCAACTCCTTTCGAGTGGTGGATCCGCTTCGTGATCTCTCGCTGGAATTCAATGGGTACCATGTCGAGATTCCTCCTTCCAGCGCAAGCCAGGAGCAACTCGACCAATTGGCCCTGCGAATCTCCTTCCGAGGCTTCACATCGCCGTCACCCACAGAAGCTTTTTCGAATTTGGTGTTGCAGCTCCGCTGCATCTCCAATCCGAATCTGCCCCCTGTGATTCGCAACCTCTCTTCGATCGACCAGATCGAACGCTTCAATCCAAACTCTCCCGGAAGCTGGGAGATCCGTTTGGATGGAGATATTTTGGGTTATCCCGAGACTTCCATCGCGACAATCTGGGCACAGTGACATCAAGGCACAGCGGCACTTGAGTGAGGAATTACAACCCTCATTCAATGCCGCTGCCAACCTCCACTCTTAAAGACCGGTTTTTTCAAAAGGATTTCTAAACGGCTTGCTTGGGTGGTAATTTTTCAAATTTACTCTTTAGAATTTTTCCATCTTATCTCTACATTTTTAAGCAATCTAGTCATTTCAATACCTGCTCCAAACTTTGTTACTGCGATTACTTTATCTGGCTTGTCAAAATCTAAATTTTTGGATCTATTAGTT
>JAWXBT010000111.1:0-3227 GCA_034440315.1 bacterium | reverse complement strand
TCATAGCTAACCCGAAGGGTTAACAAGAAACAAGATTTAACTTAGTCTGCATTGCCATATCTTGTGATTCGGCAAAGACTTTTGAAAAACACTATATATTCACATGAGTAATATGCCAGCAATATCTAACAACGAAAAAACAAATTTCGATGCTGCTCTCTATGAGCATTTAATTGACGGTATAAAAGATTATTCAATCTTTATGATTACTGAATCAGGCATGATTGCCACCTGGAATCCCGGTGTAAAAAGATTACTCGGTTTTGATGAAGAAGAATTTATAGGCAAACCTTTTTCTTCAATCTTTACTGAAGAAGATCGAAAGCTAAATATTCCTGAAAGTGAACTTACGATCGCAAGAAAAACCGGAAAAGCTGAAGATGAGCGCTGGCATTTAAAAAAAGATGGCAGCATTTTTTGGGCAAGTGGCTTAGTTACATTGATGAAAAATGAAGAAGGTAAGGCAATCGGCTTTACCAAAATCATGCGTGATCAAACCCAGAAAAAACTTTACGAAGAACAACTCACTGAAAAAGCTAATTCATTAGCGATCGCAAACAAAGAACTCACTAATTTTGCAGGCGTTCTTTCTCATGATCTTAATGCTCCTTTACAAACAGTTTATGGATTTGCAAATATATTAAAACATGAAAAAGGACTTAATCCGGAAGCTGAAGAATCTGTCCATCACATCGTTGATGGCACAAAACGCATGATAAGTCTTGTTAATCAACTTTTGGAATATACAGTTGAAAATCAAAACACCACTAAATTGGTTTTTGTCGATACTGCTCAATTAATTCAAGAGATATTAGTTAGTCTTACCTCAACAATTGAGCGTACAGGAGCGGTTATTCATTGTAGTGGATTACCAACCGTTTGGGCTGATCCCGTCCAATTGGGAAGAGTTTTTCAAAATTTAATTGAAAACGGCATAAAATATCGCGCTGCAAATAGAAATCCTGAAATTTCAATCCGCGCAGAAGACAAAGAATCGGAAATAATTTTTTCAGTTAAGGATAACGGCATCGGTGTTGAAGAATCTCAAGTTGGACGTCTCTTTACTTTATTTGAACGACTTCATCCAGATGATGAAGTAGGTGGGACAGGGATAGGATTAGCAACCGCACGCAAAGTTATTGAACGACTTGGCGGACGAATCTGGGTTAGTTCTAAAGTAAACGTGGGAAGTGTATTTTATTTCTCAATTCCAAAGCCGAAGACGAATTAAAAAAAGTCAGAGCTGTATTGCAAAACCTATAAGATTCGGCTGAAGGTGTCACTTTTAAGGTTCTAATGCAGCCTCAGACTTTTATTAATTTATTTTTCAACTCAAATCTTTAATTCTCTTTAACATTGTTTTTTTAAGATGTAGGGTTTTCTTCTCTGATAAACCTATTTCATCTAATCGCTCTAGCCAGGGAAGAGTGTTCAAAGTTAAATGTTTTAGCATCGAGATGATTGCAGCTTTTCTAATACCAAACGATTCAGCAAACTGAATAAACATATTTGTAGTTAAATTATCTGTTTTTCCTTCAAATTGAAGAGCCATATGATCATCTCCGTAAGGAAGACTACTTAGAAGATCGTATGCCGGAGAAAATACAATTCTTGCTGATTCTGGATCTGTTTGTAAGCTAATATTTTTAGCATGAAGATCTCCATTTACAATAATATAAGAAAACGCTGTTAATTGAAGGAATTTTGATATTTCTATTATTGGCGCTGAACAAAACTCATGCATACCCCGCCCGATGCTACGACAGTCAAGTCTATATTTATCTTGAGGATAACGATTTAAAAATTGGCAGGCATCTTCTTGATGAATTTTAATAATCTCTTTTTTTTCTTTATTATAATAACGATCGAACCTTTCAACTAAAAGTCCTGGAGTTTTCTTTTTATCGTAAACAATTTTCGTACGCGCTGCGGAAAGTCCACAATCTTTAGCCATCCGCATAAAAAAATGTTCATTCTCAATTAATTGTGGATACTCTGCGGGTGCCAGTTTTAAAATATATTGTTGATGCCGATTCTTGATTCCAACTGGAAATGTAATCATTGAAGCTGAGATTTTAGCCTGTACACCAGGAACTGAAGGATCAATGATACGCTGCTTAAATTCATCTCCTTCAATACTTTTATTAAAAATGTCTAAAAATATAGATTTTCCAAGTTCCACGCGATCCAAGCTAGTTAATTTATTCTTTTCCAGTTCCGCTGTTGGGGAAACAGCAATGTCGCCAATAAGCTCACTTCCCGATGCTGCCAGTAGACTAAATAAATCATCTGCTGATGTTTTAACCGTTCTAATCAAAGCTTGTAATCGAAATCCTTCCGGCAAAAGGCCCGCAAAATATGCACCAAGATTCTCTCCTCTTGTAAGATATGTTGTCTGTCGAGAGGGCATTGTATATGCAATTGCTCGCAAAGATTCTTTTGTATCGGTGGTTTTTGTTAAATAGTTATTATCATAAGTAAACTCAGAACCATTATCAGTTCGAGCTAGTGTTCCGATTTTTTCTTCACCTTTAAATACATATACAAGTTCAAGATTTTTTATTTCGCTAATTCTCATGAGATAATTTAAGACTCCAACACGATGCGATCTTTGCCAACTTCCACTCGCAACCTTAAACCAATCACTTCTAATACATCGAGTAATTTATCGAATCGTACATTGGGTTTGCCACGTTCAAGTTGCGAAATAAAATTAAGGCCAGTACCGGCATATTGTCCAAGTTCACTTTGAGTAAGACCTTGCGTTTTTCGTACTGTTCGAATTAGCTTTCCTAGTTGTTTTACAGGGTCCATTTTCATTAATCCTATATAATATTAACTCGTTCGAGTGAATATTATATTATGATGCTAGTTTTTTCATAAATTTAACAGATAATTCACTAGATAAGATGAATTATAATGACTTTTAACTATAATATTTATTTTTTGATAGAATTTCACTCGATCGAAGGAAATAGTTCAATAATAAGAGTGTTTTTGTTGTAACACAACAGACCTCCCAAAGTGAACTTTGCCATACTTAATTAGGGCATACTTTATTAGAACCTGAACTTACATTACAATGCGCACCTCTTTGAAATTGATATATAGGTAGAATCACTCATTTATTTTAAACAAATAATGCAAGGATAACTCTCAAGGTTATTTCTGTTTTCCGTCATCACATGAACCGATTTTCCTGGAGGGAAAACAATGAAGATCTCGAT
>JAWXBT010000110.1:0-10295 GCA_034440315.1 bacterium | reverse complement strand
TTGTTGGTGTATTTCCTTTGCCAGAAGAAAAAAAGGCAGTGACTTTACGTTTTACTTTTGGTGATAAAGATCAAACTCTCTCTGCTGAAAGGATCAAAGAAATGGAAAATACAGTTTTAGGATCTTTGGATAAGGCTGGATATCGTTTGCGCTGAAACTAATTTCTCTAACTTCTTTATTAAATTCTATTTAACCAAGCATGCATAAGCTCTTTGATTTGTGTTTGATACTTTATTCCCGTCTTTTCGCATTCAGATTTAAAATTTTGAAGCAAATCTTGAGGCATTTTAATACTAATAAGTTTGGTAAGGCTAGATTTTTTACTTTTTGCATGCATCAGTCGAAAATCCTCTAAGAACTGCGCGATTTCGGTTTTTGATAATTTGCTACAAGATGTTAGATATTCTTTTGTAAAATATTGAACTGGTTTCATAATTATTCCTTTATTTCTTCTAATGCTTTTACATCTTCAATATCTTGAGGGCGTCCAGATCGTTTCTTCATTTTAATAAGATCTGCTTTGGAAACGACCGTAAGCTCCTCTCCTTGTATCTTAAATTCAATTGTTTTTAATTTAGAAAGATCATCAGTTAATAAAACATCGACAATTTCGATAGGATAATTCGGATTGACAAAACTCCATGCAAGTAAATTTCGATTCTTCTTATATTCCTCTCTGAAATTAAAAACTTCTTTTGCCGAAACCGGCAATTTTGATTCTAATCCGAGTTTGTGAAATATCTCTTCAAGCTTCAAAAAAAATTTCTCTTTGTGCTCTACAACAATATCTACATCCATAGTCCCCCTTACCGCTCCATGAAGAGATACGGCATGGCCCCCTGCAATAGCGTATTTTATTTTAGCCTTTTTTAATGCGCGAATGAGTTTTAAAATAAACATGGTATATACCAGTATATACTAAATTCAATTAGGTAAATAGCGATTTTATCGAGAAATTCTTCAATAAATCAAAGCATCTCTAAAATACCCTGCACCACTCCAGGATCCGCCAATGTGCTGGTATCACCAAGATCTTTAAATTCACCTTGGGCAATTTTGCGCAAGATTCGCCGCATAATCTTTCCAGATCGTGTTTTTGGTAACCCAGGTACAAATAAAATTTTATCCGGCACTCCAATTGAACCGTAATGACTTTTTACAGCTGTTTTAACAAGATCTGATGTTGAATCAGTCAACTCCACATTCGATTTAAGTATACAGAAAGCAAAAATTCCTTGGCCCTTTATATCATGTGAAAATCCAACAACTGCGGCCTCCGCCACTATACCGGATGCAACTAAAGCAGTTTCAATCTCTGCTGTGCCAATTCGATGTCCAGAAACTTTAAGGACATCGTCGACTCTGCCGGTTATCCAATAATAACCATCGGAATCTCGAATTGCACCATCCCCTGTGAAGTACATTCCGGGAAACTGGGTAAAATATGTTTTACGAAATCTGTCATGATCTTGCCAAACAGTTCGCATCTGCCCCGGCCAAGGATGTTTAATGCATAAGGATCCAGTGACGGTATTTCCTGAAAGTTCCTGGCCTTCTTCATTAACAATACAAGGATTAATTCCAAAAAAAGGCTTTGTAGCAGATCCTGGTTTTGTTTTTATAGCCCCGGGCAGTGGCGAAATTAAAATCCCACCCGTCTCAGTCTGCCACCAGGTATCAACAATTGGACATCTTTCTTTGCCAACATTTTTAAAATACCAAAGCCAAGAATCATGATTAATAGGTTCACCTACTGTCCCAATAATTCTTAAAGAATCAAGTTTAAAATTTTTAAGCCAACTATCTCCTTCTTTAATTAAGGCTCTAATTGCAGTTGGTGCAGTGTAAAAAATATTTACTTTGTGTCTATCAATAACGTCCCAAAATCTAGATGGATTTGGATAAGTTGGGATCGATTCAAACATTAATGTAGTTGCACCATTAGCTAATGGCCCATACACAACATATGAATGTCCAGTAATCCAACCAATATCAGCAGTACAAAAATGAATATCATTTTCTCTATAATCAAATACGTATTTATGGGTAACCGCTGCGTAAAGAAGATACCCACCTTGGGTATGTAGGACTCCTTTCGGTTTACCAGTTGAACCGGATGTATAAAGAATAAAAAGAGGATCCTCTGAATCCATCACTTCATAGGGGCAATCTAAAGATGCTTTTTTGACTTCTTCCTCCAGCCAAAAATCTCTGCCGTCGTGCATTGAAACTACATTTTTTGTTCTTTTATGAACTAAGACAGTTTTAACGCATGGGGCTCCTAAAAGTGCAGTATCAACAATTTTCTTTAATTCAATAATCTTACCACCGCGTAGTGCCTGATTTGCAGTAATAATCAGTTTACATTCTGAATCGATGACTCGATCACGAATAGAATCGGCAGAAAAACCAGCAAAAATAACAGAATGAATTGCGCCAATTCGTGCGCAAGCCAGCATGGCAATTGCAGCTTCGGGCACCATAGGAATATAGATTGCAACTCGATCTCCTTTTTTTATTCCATGAGCTTTTAAAACATTGGCAAATTTGCAAACTTCTTGATGCAATTCGTTAAATGTTAAACTTTTGATCTCACTGGGTTCATCTCCTTCCCAGATAATAGCTTTTTTATCAGGATGTGTTTTTAAATGTCTATCAACGCAATTAAAACAAACATTAATTTTACCACCTAAAAACCATTTAATATTAGCTTTGTGGTAATCAAATTCTAAAACTTTATTCCAGAGAGTTTCCCAACTAAGAAATGCTTTGGCTTTTTCTGACCAGAAGGATATGGGATCTTTAATCGATAAATCGTACTGCTCTTGGTAAGACTGCTGATCAAAATAGGTAGATCCAGCAATCTCAGTTGGAACTTCAAAGATAATATTCTCTCGATTACTGGAATCGGTCATGCTTGAAAGATTATATGAGAAGGTAAGCTAAGCAAACATCTTTTTTAAGAAATCGGCTACTGGTTTCCATTTTTTAATGGCAACAATATCCTCTTGATGTTTTTGTTCATCGTAGGAAATTTTATCTTTATAAGTAATTAGATCGACCTTGTTTTGTACTGGAACTTCAAGGCCATAGATTTTCATTCTACGAACATTTTCAAAATCGGAGACAATCGGATCCCATTTTTTAGAATTCTTATTGAAAATTTTAGCAGTGCTTCCACCGGAGATATCAATATCTTGGCCTTTAAAATTAACAGTAATATTTAATAAATCCCAAGTTGAATTTGATTGTCTTACTGTTGTGCTTGATAAGGGATCTGAAATAAAAGGTTTTACTTTCTCAAAAACTTCTGGAAGTCTTGCATCAGGAATTTCAAAATCTAAATCATTTAATTCTCTTTTTGCACCATACAATTTGGCAGCAAATCCTCCGGTAATATGATACGGAATTTTTAATTCCTCAAAGATTCCCACTACCCATCTTAAAGCTCCTTCCGTATCTCTTTCAGTCATAACTATTTACTATACTAAACTTTTCCAATTAAGTGCTGATACTAAGCCAATCAAACCACCAAAAACTCCACCCCAAACTACAAGCCAGCCTAAATGTTTGCGGATCATTTCTTGCACTATATCTTTGACCATCTTAGGGGTCAGTTCATCGAGTCTATTACTTACTATAACATCAATTTTATGAATCAGGGCATCGGAATGACTGCCACCAACTGTTAACTGACTAAATTTCTCTCTAAATTCAGGTGTTTGTACCATCTCTGCAACAACATGTTTCATCTTTTCAGTGAAGGATCCTTCCATATTACTTAATACTGCTTCGCCTCCAAACATCATTAACATTCCACCAAGCGGACTCTCTTTTACAACAGTAACAAGGCCAGAAAATATTCTGTGATAATCAATAATTTCAATTATTTTTTCCCAATTAATATCTGATCCTGGCGCAGCAACATCTTTAATAAACTTTTCAATATTCTCAGGCGTAAAAAATTGATTCATAATCAGTGTTCTAATACCCAACTTGAACTCTTCAAATCTGGCCGGAATTACTCCCGATCCATAAAGCCCAGGAACTTTCTCAAACAACATATAAATAGCTAACCAATTAGTAATGGCTCCCGAGAAAGCAAAGATTCCAATATTATAAATTTCATCTCCATATATTGGCGAGTAAATGCCAATCACAATGAAAATCAGTGAAATAAAATTTGTTATAAAACTAGCGTTTAGTATGTATGCCATTGTGAATTAAAAAAAAGATTTTGTTACTCGAAAAAAGCCTTCACGACTTCAATAGTAATTAGGACAATTACTATTATCTCCATAATTTCCGATCTTCTAGTATGATTTACTTCAAGAAGTAAATCAGTTACTTCACTTGAAACTTCAAGCATCTTATCGACATTTGATATTCTTGGTTCAATATCAAAAACATCGATCTTAACCATCTGATCATAAAGTTCGTATAGCTCATCACTTTCCCAGGTTACATCGGGACGTTTCAACATTGCCATCTGACGGACAATTTTATGGCGCGTACTTAAACTTTCTCCAATAAACTGCAACAAATTTCTTCTGCCTCTGCGTACAAAGCCAGTATGCTTTAAAAACCGAGTCATGTCTTCAGATTCAGAAAGAAACTTCTCCACCCGCCATTCAATTAGTTGTAGTGCTGTTGATTGAGCAATTATCTGAGCAATTAAGAGGATCTTTCTAAGTTCTAAATCGGGTAAAATTGCAAAATCATTTTCAACATCCAGCGTATTATTGTTCAATTCTGATCGTGAAATCATCTTTAGAATGTTCTCTGGTTCGAGAGTCTTCACTTAATATGATTCCCAATCTCTTGGCATACTCTCTGTGACTAAATTCTGGAACATTAAAAAAAACAACAGTTGCAAATGGAAAAACTAAGACTTTCTGGGCATATCCTAATTCATAAATCACGCAGCCTTCAGGTCTGTGAATTCGAGTATCATTCTCATCAAGTTGGGTTGGAATAAGTTTTAGATCGAATGGAGCAGAGCTGCTATAAGCCACGAGTTTATAACTCTCTACCTCCTCTGCTTTATTTTCCACCATAAATACCTAACTTTTGAGATTATATTGTCTTCTAAGCGTTCTGCCGAAGAGAAATGATTTTTGGGGATCAATAATAAATCGACCCAAAATTGCAGTTCTTCCTAAAAGACAACGAAAACGCATATTTTCTCTTTTCGCAAGTGTCACCTCAATGGGCCATTCATGATCATCTATCTTAACATTAGTTTTTATGACGTATCTAAGTTCTGTATGACCACCTGAATCTGTAACCATTCTTTTATCAAGAACTAATGCTTCACAAATAATCTCTACATCTGTTTTTTTTCGAATCGGATGTACACCAAATTTAACATATTCTTTGCCATCCACTTCTTTGGGCTCAATAAAAAAAGCGTGAATAGCCGAAGTCCTTGCTCCAGTATCTATTTTAGATTTAATTGCAGGTATTCCAAGCCCAGGAAATGAGATCCATTCTCTCCAGCCGATTATACTTTTCTCTTTAATAATCATATAGAATTTCTTAACCAGGGATAAAAATACTGCTCCGCACCTGCCTTGGCCTAAGCGGAGTCGATGTCATGCTCTGTGTGGTTAAATATACTTAATACCTTTCACCTTTGGGCATCGGTACAAATGGTCTTAAATCCCCTAGCTCAGTGGGTTTATGTTTTGAAACAAAAAGAATTTTGTCTACAAAGTTAGTTAAATCTTCATAGTAATACACATAATCCAACTTTATATCTTCACCTTCTCCATAAACTGGAAAAATCTGCACTCCTCCAATTTTGCAAAGTCTTGCCAAAATATTGTAGGAAACAGCTTTCGATTTAATAACATTGGCCCAAAAAAGCATTCTCTTTTTATGAAAGCAGGGGAAAACTGGCTCAAATCGTACGACTCTTCGCTCAGTAATGTAAGTAATCGCTTCTCTATAATACTTTCGTAGCCACCAAATTCCAACAAGAAGATAAACAGCGATTAGAGTAAATTTAACCTGATTAATTAATTCAAAGCGAGCTGGTATCACTTGAGCAGTCAACCATGCCACGCCAAATATAGCAGCAGCACCAATTGATAACTTTGTAATACTGGTCCAAAAAGCAATGGAATGAGGCACAAACTTATATAAAACTCCTTCACCTTCTTGCTGACCATCAAACTCAGCTTTGAAAGGTTTTAAGAATTTTTCTGTAATGTCCTGTGTGAGCTTTTCTGCTGTCGATCCATGCATAAGAAATTCCTACTATTTTGTTTTTACCTCGGTCCAAACTTGATCGAATATTCTTGTATGACTGCCCAAGTCCTGCACAAACTCGAGTTTAGCCATAACTTCCTTTGAAGGATAAATCGCAGGATTTTTACGATCGTCTTGATCTATAAGAAGTAGGCTTGCCTTGTTTGGAGTAGCGTACTGATTAAAATCAGAGAGTTTTGCGCCAACTTCTGGATCCAATATGTAGTTAATAAATTTCTCGGCCATCTCTTTATGAGGAGCTTTGGCTGGGATCACCATATTATCAACCCAAATTTCACTACCTTCACGAGGTACGAAGTAATAAGTTTCTGGATCTTCACTCATTCCTCGAACAGCATCACCACTATATGCAACTGCAAAAGTAGCTCCCTTGCCTAAAACTTTATTTTTGCCACCAACTCCACTTTCAAATCCTAATGTTCGCTTCTTAGCATCTAGTAATAAATCTCTTGCTTCTTTAAGTTTTGCAGGCTCAGTTGTATTAATACTATAACCTTTATATTTAAGAGCACTATCAATTGACTCTCTCATAGAATCAATCATTACAAATGATCCAGCATTCATTTTTGGATCAAACAGGATCCCCCAACTCTCATCTATTGTTTGACCAGCTTTCTTTCTAGCATAAATACCCACAGTGCCCCATTGATATGGCATTGAGTAAGCATTTCCGGGATCATATGAAGGGTTAACGAATTTATCATCAACATTTATAGCATTTGGAATATTGCTCATATTCAGTGCTGCTAAAAGTTTCTTTTTAATCATTACTGAAACAATATAATCAGGTGGCACTGCTATGTCGTAAAGGGAAACCCCTCCGCCTTCAATTTTTGCCAACATGCTTTCACTATCTTCATAGAGATCCGTAATTACTTTACAATCAAACTTCTTTTCAAAATTAGAAATTATTTCTGGATCAATGTATTCGCTCCAGATAAAAAGATTCAATTTATTGGTCTCAGCACTGGCTACTGCACATATTAACAATGATAAAAAAAATAAACTTAATTTTTTCATATTTCTTCCTTACTATTTAGGTAATCTTACTTCCTCTTTCCTGCTCTTTCCTGCCAAAAATCTGAACCAATACAGTCAAAACAATTGAAGCCAAAATCATTAAACTTGATAAAGCATTAATGTCAGGAGTTATACCACGCTTTACCGAAGAATAGATAAGAATAGGTAAAGTTGTAGCCCCAGGACCTGTTGTAAAAAAGCTCACAACAAAGTCATCTAAGCTCATCGTAAAAGCTAAAAGAGCTCCAGATAAAACTCCGGGCAAAATTAAGGGAAATGTTACGTACCAGAAAGTCTTCCAGGTATTAGCCCCTAAATCTGCCGCAGCTTCTTCAATTGAAGGATTTAAACCAATCATTCTTGCTCTTACTACAATTGCTACAAATGGAATTTCAAAAGTGACGTGGGAGACTATCATAGTGCTCATTCCCAACTCAAATAGACCAAGCCACTGACGAATGAGCCCATAAAATAGTAGTAATGAGACGGCCATCAGAATATCTGGAATTACTAAGGGAATGTACATTAACCAAGAAAATAGCCGTTTACCTGGAAAATTATACCGACTCAGTCCAACACCTAAAAGTGTACCCAGTGTTGTTGCAACTAAGGTACTAGAACATGCAAGAATTAAGGTGTTTTTTGCTGCTTCTAGGGCCATTTCGTTTCTAAAAAGTGCTGCATACCATTTTGTGGTAAAACCGGTCCAACCGGCTCCGTATTTTGCAAGGTTAAAAGAATAAACAACAACCATTACAATCGGAGCATAAATAAAAATATACGTAAGGAAAGAGATTGTAGTGAGAATTGGACCGTTCTTCTTCATAACAAGGCCTCCTCCCCATGCTTACGGGCTACGCGAGCGTAGAGCCATAATCCCATCATGACTATACCCATTGCAAAGAATGCAATGGCAGAACCAAATGGCCAATCCCTACTCGCTCCAAATTGCTGACCAATTGCGTTACCCAGCATAACTGTTTTTGCACCACCTAAAAGATCCGGAATTACATATTGGCCAAGAGCTGGTATGAATACCAAAATAATTCCAGCAACTAATCCCGGCATAATTTGTGGCAAAACGGCATGTCGAAAAACTCTTCTTCCATTGCCACCAAGATCCATTGCAGCTTCAGCAATTTTCCAATCTATTTTCTCAATAGATGTATAAAGAGGCAGTACCATATAGGGTAAAAAATCACAGACCATTCCGGCATAAACTGCACCAGCACTAGGTAATGCTGGGACATCCTCAGGCACTATCCCAATAAAATGAACTAAGTTGGAAAGAATACTTCCCGGGGCTAATAATATTTGCCAAGCATATGTTCGAATAAGTAAATTTGTCCAAAATGGAATTATGACAAGTGTTAAAGCAATCCCTTTATATCTAGGGGGTAAAAAAGATATAAAAAAAGCTAGTGGCAATGCAGCTAAAACACAAAGTCCTGCTGTTCCAGCAGCTAAGATAAAACTTCTAACTATTATGATTGGATAAAGTGGGTCAAAACCAAAAATTCCGTATCCAAAAAATCTTTTATAGTTATCAAAAGTAAAAGTCCATTCGATATCTCCGTACTCGCCCCGTGTAAGAAAGCTAATAGCCATTACAGAAATCAGGGGCACCAAAAGAAATAGGCAGACCCATACAATACCTGGTCCCGAGGTAAGAGATGATAAGATCAAATCTCTGCGCTTTTTTATTGTTTCGGCACTCATTTAATCCTCCAAAACAATCAAACCGTTTTCAGGAATATGCATATGAGCTGTATGACCTAAATCAAAACCTTGAGATCCCGACTTGATATTCATAGCTTCGGCATTCAAAGTTTCAGTCCCACTTTTTAAAATATAATGTGTTTCAGATCCTATATAAATTAACTGCTCAACTGTAACTGGCAAACAATTTGGGCCAACGCATTTATCGTTTTCTGACAAAGTTACTTTTTCAGGACGAATTGCTACTGTGAAATGTTGCCTTTCTTTTAAAGCTGCGGCATTTGGGCCTAAGGTCATCACAAGCTCCCCTACTTTAGTTCTGATTCGTGCAGTATTTGCACCTTTATTAATTATTTGCGCCTGCAAAAGATTTGCTGAACCTAAAAATTGGCTAACAAATTTTGTACGTGGGTGCTCATACATTTCTTCAGCATTGCCAATCTGCTCAATCTTTCCAACATTCATAACTGCAATTCTATCACTCATCGTAAGAGCTTCTTCTTGATCATGTGTGACACAGATAAATGAGATTCCAAGTCTTTTTTGCAGAGACATTAATTCAAATTGAAGCTCCCTTCTTAGTTTGAGATCTAAAGCCCCAAGTGGCTCATCAAGAAGCAAGACTTCTGGTTCATTAACAATCGCTCTAGCCAATGCC
Source organism: bacterium (assembly GCA_034440315.1). GTDB lineage: Bacteria > Bdellovibrionota_C > UBA2361 > UBA2361 > J135 > JAWXBT01. The sequence continues at coordinate 625 of JAWXBT010000110.1, read as the reverse complement.
ACTCTTTGTTGTTGACCTCCAGAAAGTTGTGCAGGTTCTCGATCTCGTAGTTTCGTGATTTGAACCATATCCATAACACGATCAACACGAGCTTCTATCTCACTACGTGAAACCATCTTCATGCGAAGACCAAATGCTATATTATTTGCGACAGTCAAATGTGGAAAAAGCGCGTAAGATTGAAAAACTGTATTCACTGGACGTTTATAAGCTGGAATATCAGTTGCATTAATACCGGAAATTAAAAGATCCCCAGAATCTTGAAATTCAAGTCCTGCAATTATTCTTAATAAAGTTGTTTTACCGCACCCAGATGGGCCTAAAAGCGAGAAAAATTCCCCTTTCTTTATTTCAAGACTTACATTTGAAAGAGCTTCGAAATCTCCAAATTTTTTTACAATATTTGTAACCTTTACTGCAGCTTCCATCTCATTCCTTATTTATATTATCTCTCATATTATTATATTTCTATAAATATTACTTAAAGCTTCGTGCGGACTTTCTCCAAATGAGATGATTCCTTCTTCATGCCCGCCCATAACTAAAAATTTATCTTTTGGCAAAGTAGAACTGACATATAGCTCTTTAACTGCCTTAGCCATTTCCGGTGTGCTATATGGAATAC
>JAWXBT010000109.1:0-5165 GCA_034440315.1 bacterium | reverse complement strand
CTATACCTGTTATAGAAAATTTACTTTTATTTGCCTATGATATAGCGTACTCAGGAAAGCAATTTCACTTAGCGACTCGCTATGTGGAACTCGCCTTGCAGCTAGAAGCTAAGCACCAAGAAGTTTTGCGTGCTCTGGCTGGTTTTTACCAAGATATCGGGAATTTTTCTAAGGGGATAGAAACTGCTAAGCTTTGCTACTCTGTGATGGAACGGTTGGTAGATAAAATTTTTGCTAATCACTTGCTACTACGCGCGCTGATGCTGGCTGGTGGTTATTGGGAAGATGCTTGGTCAGCCTTTGAAGCACACAAATTAATGATGGAAACCCTTATTGAGGAATGTCCAACCAATCTAGATTCAACTTTGGCGCTTCGCTTGATGAGTTCGTTATTTTTCTTTCCTTACTTTGAAGATCGGCCTCAAGAAGCCGGGAGAATTCGCATCCAAATTGGTAATCTTTTTCAAGAAAATGTTGAAAATTATGCCAATCCAGTAGTGGAGAAGTGCCGCCAGCGCTCGTTGCCCCTGCTTCAGGGAGGCAGTCAAAAAAAACGTTATAAAATTGGTTATTTATCTTACTGCTTACGCAGCCATTCTGTGGGATGGCTGGCGCGGTGGCTATTTGAACATCACGACCGCGATCGCTTTGAAATATGTGCTTATTTAATAGGATCAAAACTAACAAACGATCCCATTCAGCAATGGTATATCAACAAATCTGATAAAGCTCATAGACTAGGTATCTCTGGTATTGAAGCTGCTGAAAAAATTTACGAAGACGAAATAGATATATTGATTGACCTCGATAGCATTACGATGAATACTAGCTGTGAGGTAATGGCAATTAAGCCTGCTCCTGTACAAGTTAGTTGGCTGGGGTGGGATGCTTCGGGCGTACCAAATGTCGATTACTTTATTGCAGATAATTACGTTTTACCGGAATCAGCACAGGATTACTACGCAGAAAAAATATGGCGATTGCCTGAAACTTATATAGCAGTGGATGGTTTTGAAGTGGCAGTGCCGACGGTTCGACGCGATCTGCTAGATATTCCTAGCGATGCCGTCATATACTATTGCAGTCAGATGGGATACAAATACAATCCCAACACAGCTCGCCTGCAAATGCAAATCATTAAAGCAGTCCCCAATAGCTACTTTGTAACTAAATGGTTTCCAGATCAAGAGTCCATGAAAAACTTTTTTATTCAGAGTGCGGAATCTGAGGGGGTGAGTGCGGATCGCCTGCGATTTTTGCCTATAGCTGCTTCAGAGTCAGTTCACCGAGCGAATTTAGGAATTGCTGATGTTGTACTCGATACTTATCCTTACAATGGAGCAACTACTACTCTAGAAACTCTCTGGATGTGCATTCCTATGGTGACACAGGTGGGTGAGCAGTTTTCATCTCGCAACAGTTACGGGATGATGATGAATGCAGGCATAACTGAGGGAATTTCATGGACAGATGAAGAATATGTAGAGTGGGGGATTCGTTTAGGAAAAGATCCTGTTTTGAGGCAGCAAATATCTTGGAAATTGCGGCAGTCACGACAAACTGCTCCGCTGTGGAATGGTAAGCAATTTACGCGAGAGATGGAAAAAGCTTACGAGCAAATGTGGCAGAGATATGTTGACAACTATGAGCAAAAGTAAGGAGCTTTTGTCTACTAATTATACAATTCCGAGTATTCAAATTCAAAATTCACGCTGTAGAATCCACGTTCAATTTTCAATGACGCTGTTGCTTCAAGGGAATCTCTTCAAGTAAAAGCAGATTGTTCAACTCTTGTCGGGAAGCAATAAATACTGAGCGAGTCAATGTTGATGGTGAACATAAAGTCCAATCAATAGGAAACTCTTCGTGGTTAGGTTGGGTTATGGGCATATAAACAAACTCGAAGTATTGCTTTAGTTGATTGTACACCCACTTTCTAGTAGGTCGGCATCCATTACCTGATATAGCTTGCGATGGAAAATCTGCTCGTTCTTTGCACAAATTGATAGATTCTTCTTCCCCAAACGAGACGCACGTCTCCAGCAACAGCATCTTTTGGCAATTGCGGGCCATAAACTCGATAGCTTGAGTGGGTTTTTGCAAGTGATACAGCAACCCGTAGCAGTAAACAATGTCAAATTGCTGATTTATTTTTAAATCTGGTGTGTCTAAATCTAGTTGTATTGTCTCAAGATCGGGATAGCGCAATCTAATTATTTCTATGTTTTGCGGTCTACCTTCAGTGACAACTACTTCACAGCTTCGATCCAGAAAAAAGCTTGTATGATCGCCAATTCCTGCTCCAAGTTCTAGTACCGTTTTACCTACAATATCTAATCCTAAGCTTGCTAAATGTTCTAATCTTCTCTGGTTGTGTCGCAGATATCCATCGCAGTGGAACACCGTAATAGGATCTATTTGTGGTTCCTGCTGGTCTTTAGTGCTAGCATCAGCTTGACTGGGGATGAGAGAGTCAATATCACAACCATCAACGTAATCCAAAATTCGGGAAACAGCAGGCAGAGAAGTTATTCCTTTGTTGACAAGCTCTGGAAATCGAGCCAAACTCTCAACGATATTGTTGGCAAAATTATAGTCAGGGTTGTTGCCGTACTGCAAAGTTAAATACTCTAATAACTCCAGAGTATAGTCGGGGAAATTGAGAATATCAGCAATGCAAGCTAATTTGAGAATTTTATCTGGTGTTTGTAGATTGTTTTCCAAGCCGTCTTCTATCAGATCCCGAAAGTAAAAAGCCTCTCCGTATAATAACTGTCCATCGCGAACTGTTGAACGAATGGGAGATATGCTCCGCAAGCGATAAGCTCGATCTAAATCGAACAAAGTAAATCCTTGTTCCCTGAGATAAATATCAACGTCCGCAAATAAAGGCTGATTTTTATAGAGGCGTGAAAACCCGACTTCAGCGTGCACAGCAAGAATAGACTGTCCCAAAATTTGAGAAGCACCTTGTAATACTTGTAATTCTGCGCCCTGAACGTCAACTTGCAAAAAGTCGATTTCCTCAATCCCTTCACTTTGGCAAAACTCATCTAATGTAGTTGTTTCTATTCCCACATAAAAATCTAAGTTTGCTAATTCTGACAACCCTGAAAACCGCTCAATATAAGGTTCATTAGGTGGGTACAGAGAGCTACACATGGGATGCTTAGTTACATAAAGTGTAGATTCGCCTACTGAATTTGCTAGCACTAAAGGAATATGTTTTTCTGTCCAATTTATTGGTTGAGCTTCCAGAACACTATTGCTAGCCTCACAAGCATCAGCATCAGCATCAAATCCATAAATAGTCAGATTTGGTGCAAATATTTCCCAGCCTTTGTGACTATAGTCATCTTCACTGCTCATTTTGCGAGAGCCAACGTTACAAACTGTCATGTGAATTTTATCTAAATGACCACTTTTCTTTAAACTGGGGAGAAATAATGACATAGCCTAAATTTTCCTGGCTTTCTTAATTGAAATGTACTTTTAAGATTGAGAAATGAGATCTATTTTGCTCTCAGGAACAGCGATAACATTTAGGTTGCCCTCCAACTCATCAGATGAGTTTATAGGAATTAGTTCCTGGGCGTAAGGTTGATAGCGAAAGAGTTTATACCCTTTGCTTTTAAGATAATCAGCAACAGGTAAATTACTGCCTTTGCTGCTAGCGATATTTTCATAGAGGATGATAGGACAAAATTCCGATAATATTTTTTCGCTACCTATTAGAACTGACATTTCGTGTCCTTCTGCATCTATTTTAAGATAATCAACTCGGTTGACGTTTTCCTGCTCAACTAAACTATCCAGGGTAAAACACGCGACTTCTTCAAAGGAACCAATTTGCATTGATTGTGCCGCATCACCAGTAACAATTTCGTTCAATTCGGTAGCTGCGTAAAGCTGCAATCGTGCTGTACCAATGCGATCGCTAGCAGCTCCAGCACATATTGTTACCCAATCGAACTCGTTGATTTTACAGGTTTCTTCTAAGCAGCGCAAGCAACCTGAAAAAGGTTCAACTGCTAGTACACGACCTGTAGTCCCCACCCGTCGCGCAGCAGTAAAGGTATAAACCCCGACATTTGCGCCAACATCTATCACGGTCATGCCCAGTTTAACAGAGTTTCGCCAAAATTCCATTTCATGTTCAAACCAATCTCCCTCTGCCAGTAGGACACCTGTTACAATACTCCGAAAACTCGTATCGACGGCTAATAATAAATCTTTTTCAACAGGTAGGTAAGTGACAGAAGAATTTGCTGCTAATTTTGCCCATTTCCAATCAGGATCAGCAGGATTTTTATTGTGAAATGCACGAGCCTCATTTAGCCAGTAGTTAGCTGAATTTCCATCCTGTATATCTCGATAAGCGAGGTAGAGAGCTTGAAAAATTTGTGGCGAATGTGGCGCTAGCTGCTTGGCTTGGTGCAGGTATAAAAGTCCTTCCCTTAAATTGTTAGCCATGCACGAGACTCCTAGTTTAAACTTGATGGAACTCGAATCTGGTAGAACCTTCTCTGCTAGATTTAGTAGTCGGAGTCCACCTGCTGAATAAAATACAATGTGAGTTCGACATAGCACCTCGCTTAACAGAAAAAATGCCTGAGTATAAGCATCTCTTGCTTGAAGTAGATGTGTCAATTGCTCAGCTAGAGTATTAGACAAGCTGTTGCGCGGTGAAGGTAGGTAAACCAGTGCAGAGGGAGGTTTCTCTATGTGACTGTAAACATTAGGAACTGTATTGAGAAAAGCAGGAAAAGCAAGTTCTATAGCTTGCGACATCTCTCCAGTCATCGTCAAGACGAGAGCTAGATGAGCCATACAGAGAGGACAGTTATCTTGCTCTATTCCTTGGTTTAAGGCTTCTAAAGCCATATTCAGGTACAGTTGGCGATCTAATAAGTCTTCAGACTGTTCTGCTAGGATCAAAGCTAATACTGCAACGTTGTTTAAGTCTAAGCAAGAGGTAGGTTCTTCCCAGCAAGTGCTTTCAAGGATTGTTGCTACACGAGCTAAAGAATTTGCATCCAAACTAGGACAATTATGATAGATATAGTCGATATATTTATCTTTAAATTCGCGAGAAGAATCCATTAATTTAGCATCTACTTTCCCACAGCTTATCACAGAATTTTTTTGAGGATAGAGGGGAAGGG
>JAWXBT010000108.1:0-3854 GCA_034440315.1 bacterium | reverse complement strand
CTATTAAATAATATAGATATTAGCACTCTCCCAACTTTTAATGTTTTTGATTAAAGTAACCAGACTTAATCAACATGAATTCTCAATTTTTAGAGGCTGTAGGTGCACGGTGTCAGTAAGTAACATTGAAAATCTCTCTGAGTTAATAAAGACAAAGTTAGCCGGAATGCAAATTTCGCTGTCAGTTGAGTTTGATCATTTGGTGTTAACTATTAACAAAAAAGATCATCAAGTAATTTTTTCTGCTCTCAAAAATGATCAGGATCTGGGTTTTAACTATCTTGTTAGTATTACAGCGATAGATTGGTTGGATAAAAAAGATCTGCGCTTCGAAGTTGTTTACCACCTAATGAATCTAAAGACACTTTATAGACTTAGGGTAAAGGTGGCTGTGCCTGAAGAGGATCCGACTATCGACACAGTATTACCGCATTGGGCTGCTGCTGATTACTTAGAATCTGAGACTTGGGATATGTATGGCATCAACTTTAGAGGTAATCCAGATGTTAGAAGGATGTTGATGTATCCTGAATTTGAGGGACATCCACTTAGGAAAGATTATCCAGTGCAGGGAAAGCAGCCGCGCGTTCCGATGAGATACCCAGAAGTTAGAAACACAGCCCTGGATATGATTCGTTCTCCTTTGGTGCAAATTACAAATAAGAAGAAATTGGAATCAAGGGCATAGTTCATATGGTCAAAAAAGCTCCGCTATTAAATGAAGATTTTGGTATTGGTGGTGTTACAACCAGGGTAAGACCACACGCAATGGGCGATGATCTCCACACTGACACCATGGTGCTTAATTTAGGCCCAGCTCATCCAGCTACTCATGGCACTGCCCGAGTTTCGGCAGAAATTTCAGGCGAGAAAATTATAAATGCCGATGTTGAAGTCGGATATCTTCACCGTGGTTTTGAGAAGATGTGTGAAACGGTTGATTATAATCAGGTAATACCTTACACCGACCGTCTTAATTATGTTTCTCCATTAATTAACAATGTTGGTTGGGCTTTGACAGTTGAGAAACTTTTAGGAGTTGAAGTTCCAAAAAGGTGTCAGTACATCCGAGTTGTAATGTCTGAGATCTCAAGAGTGTGTGATCATCTTACTTGCCTTGGAGCAAGTGCCATGGAGCTTGGAGCCTTCTCGGCTTTTCTTTATTTAGTACAAGCTCGAGAGTATCTTTGGGATCTTATTGAAGAAGTAACTGGGGCAAGACTCACTATCTCATACACTCGTGTGGGTGGAGTCAAAGAGGATTTACCAAAAGATTTTGATGAAAAGATGAAAGCTGCATTTGCAGGAGTTAGAAAACATCTTTTAGCTTGTGATGGCTTACTTTCAAGAAATCGTATCTTTATGGATCGCATGTGCGATGTAGCTATAGTTACTAGAGACGAAGCCATAAGTTATGGATTGGCAGGTCCAATCGCCAGAGCTAGCGGGATTGATTATGACGTTAGAAAAGCTTTTCCATATTCTTCTTATCAGGATTTTGAATTCGAAGTTCCACTTGGAACCAAAGGTGATAACTACGACAGATTTTATGTCAGAATGGTCGAGGTAGAACAATCTCTTAGAATTTGTGAACAAGCCATGGCAAAGATTCCTCAAGGGCCGATTAGCATTCGTGATCCGCATATTGTTCTTGAGCCAAAAGAGGAAGTTTATAAGAGTATCGACGGCATGATTAATCACTTTGAGTTAGTGATTAAGGGAGTGCAGCCTCCAGCAGGTGAAGTTTATATGTTGGTTGAGGGTGGCAATGGTGAGTTAGGATTTTTCTTAGTTTCGGATGGAACTGGAAAACCATACAAGGTGCATGTAAGAGCCCCAAGTTATATTCATATGGGAATCATGAAAAAGATGCTCATAGGTAACAGCATTGCTGATGTGGTGCCAATATTCGGAATGATCAACATGATTGGTGGGGAGTGCGATAGATAGACATGGTAAAACTTAGTGTTGATGCGGAAAATAAAGTTGCCGAATTGCTTACAAAGTACCCTGATAAAAAATCAGTAGTAATGCCTGCGCTGTATATTGCTCAAGAAGAACTTGGCTTTATTAATGCGGATGCAATTTCTTGGGTTTCTTCTAAAGTCGGATTGGCTCCAGTGCATGTGATGGAAGTGGCATCATTCTATACGATGTACTACAAAAAACCGGTTGGTAAATATCATTTTCAAGTTTGTCGTACATTATCTTGCGCCTTGAGAGGTGCTGGAAAAATTACTGAATTTTTAGAGAGTAAGTTTGCTACATCTGCTCACGAAGTTAGCAAAGATGGTAAATGGAGTCATGAAGAAGTTGAGTGTTTAGGTTCATGTGGTACTGCACCAATGTGTCAGATAAATGATGTATTTTTTGAGAATTTAACTCCCGAGAAACTTGATGAAATTATTAAGAGAATTGACAAGGAACAGCCTGATTTAAGACTTTCAGCTAAGACAGACAAGCTTGGAGAAGGGATGAAGGACTGCTCCAGATCTCAAGTAATTTAAAAAAGTTGAGTATTTAAGAATTTAGTCGAGGATTTACATAGTGGGCAAGCATAAGCAGATACTTTTTAAAAATGTTCATGAAGCTGAACAGTATACCCTTGTTGGGTACGAAAAGCGGGCTGGGTATTCAATTATTAAAAAAGTACTGAGTATGGATCCCGTAAAGGTGATCGATGAAGTCAAGGCTTCAGGTTTAAGAGGTCGAGGTGGTGCCGGATTTCCGACTGGGTTGAAGTGGAGTTTTGTTCCTCGAAATTCTGGAAAACCAGTTTATCTTTTAAATAATGCCGATGAGAGTGAACCTGGAACATTTAAGGACCGCGTCCTTTTAGAAAAAGATCCACATCTTTGTATCGAAGGCATGTTAATTGCAGCTTGGGCTTTGCAAAGTAATTGGTCTTGCGTCTATATCCGTGGCGAATACGGATATCCTTATGAGAGAGTTAATAACGCAGTTAAGGAAGCCTACAAAAAAGGATATTTGGGTGAAAATATCTTTGGCTCAGGATTTACTCATCACATGGTAGTACATCGTGGTGCTGGAGCTTATATTTGTGGTGAAGAAACTGGATTGATTGAGTCGTTAGAAGGAAAAAAAGGTCAGCCAAGATTAAAACCTCCTTTTCCCGCTGTCGTTGGAGTTTATGGTTGTCCCACTGTTGTCAATAACACCGAAACTTTGGCAGCTTTGCCTTGGATCATAGAAAATGGAGCTGCTGCATATAAAGCCATCGGTACTGAAAAATCTCCTGGTACAAAATTAATTAGTGCTTCAGGCCATATTAATAAGCCTGGTGTCTATGAGATTGAGCTTGGATATCCTTTATTACAATTTCTTGAAGAAGAATGTGGTGGTGTTTGGGGTGGAAAGAAACTCAAGGCCATAATTCCTGGGGGCTCTTCAGTTCCAGTTCTAAGAGCTGATGAACTAGAAGGCGTTAACATGGACTATGAATCCTTAGTTCAGGCTGGAAGTTTACTTGGCTCGGGTGGATTCATGGTAATGGATGAAACCACAGATATGGTTGATTCTGTATTAAACTTGGCTCATTTTTATACACATGAGTCATGCGGACAATGCACACCTTGCAGAGAAGGTGGTCATTGGATTCAAAAAATATTTCATAGAATTAATGATGGTCATGGCAGAGCAGAAGATTTGGCTCTAGTTGAAAGTCTCTCAAGTCAAATTGCTGGACACACAATTTGTCCATTCGGTGAAGCTTTGGTTACTCCAGCATTAAGTTTTATTAAGAAGTTTCCAGAAGAATTTACGGCGAAAATTTTAGCAGGAAGTGGACCTCTAAAAAAGACTGAAGAAAATCCAGGGGCTGAGCTATATCAGAT
>JAWXBT010000107.1:0-3342 GCA_034440315.1 bacterium | reverse complement strand
GATTACTAGAGCTTACACCGACATGGTAAAGTCTCGCTGGATCGATGAAAAGACAATCATTCTCTATAAACAAAACAAATGCCACTTTCAAATTGGTTGCGCTGGTCACGAGGCCGTGCAAATTGCTACAAGCCAAATCTTTAGAGCCGGACAGGATTGGTTTTATCCTTACTATAGAGAGATGGCACTCTGTGTTGGTTTAGGCATGACTTCAAAAGAGCTTTTTCTAAATGCTCTCAATAAAGAAGCTGATCCAAACTCACACGGTCGTCAGATGCCAATGCACTACGGGCACAAAGATTTAAATATTGTAAACCAAAGTTCCCCTACTGGAACTCAGCTTTTGCAAGCTGTTGGTTGTGCAATGGCTTCTAAATTTAAGAAGCTAAAAGAAGTAACATATGTATCTCTGGGAGAAGGAACTTGTTCCCAAGGTGATTTTCATGAGGCCCTAAATTGGGCAGCGCGCGAAAAATTGCCAGTAGTTTTCATGGTTCAAAATAATGGTTACGCAATTTCGGTGCCTGTTTCTGAACAACTTGCTGGTACTGCATATGACATTAGTTCCGGTTATGAAAATCTAGATCGCGCTTCAGTTGATGGTACTGATTTTTTTGCTTCATACGATTCTGTGCAAGAAGCTTACAAGAGAGCACTTAGAGGGGATGGTCCAACATTAATTGAAGCTCATGTTCCAAGACTTCAAAGCCATTCTATTTCTGATAACCATAAAAAATACCGCACGGAAGATTCAATCGCCAAAGATCAAGAAAGAGATCCAATTCCACAACTTCGCCAGTACATAATCAAAAATAAAATTATGACTGAAGATAAGATTGAGGAACTGGAAATATCAATCAAAAAAGAGATCGATGAATCTGCTGAATGGGCTGAAGCTCAGGTCGATCCTTCACCAGATGATGCCATGAAAAATGTTTTAGTTGATGAATATCCAGCAGATGCTATAGAACCTGCTCGACCAACAAATGAAAAGATCTACATGGTGGATGCAATAAACCATGCTCTTTTAGAAGAGATGGATAGAAATCCTGAAATGTATGTCTTCGGTCAAGACGTAGCTCACGGCAAAGGTGGTGTTTTCTCTGTTACCTTGGGGTTGACTGCTAAATATGGAGTGAAGCGCTGCTTTAATGCGCCACTAGCCGAAGCTTCAATTGCTGGTGTTGCAGTTGGGCTTTCCACTCGTGGTCTTAAACCTGTTGCTGAAATTCAATTCGGTGATTACGTCTGGACAGCCATGATGCAGATTCGCAATGAACTTGCCATGATGAACTATCGATCAGGTGGTGATTTTACATGCCCTGCTGTAATGCGAATTCCTGTTGGTGGTTATATTCATGGAGCTGCTTATCACTCTCAGAATATCGAAGCCACATTTAGTCACTTTCCTGGATTAGTAGTGATCTATCCCTCGAATGCAACAGATGCCAAGGGACTTTTAAAATCTGCAATTCGCAGCAATGATCCAGTTCTGTTCTTGGAGCATAAAGGTCTTTATCGCCAAGTTTATGCAAAAGGCCCAGAGGGTGATTCTGACTACCTAACTCCGATTGGTAAAGCTTACACTTCTCGTGAAGGAACTGATGCTACGATCGTAACTTGGGGAGCACTTGTGAATAAAAGTATGCTCGCTGCTGAAGCAATGTCCAAAGAAGGCAAATCAGTAGAAGTTATCGATCTAAGAACCTTAGTACCACTCGATATTGAAGCTGTATTTAATAGTGTAAGAAAGACTAATCGAGTACTAATTGCTCATGAGGACGTAAAGTTTATGGGATTTGGTGCTGAAATTGCCGCTCAAATTTCAGATGCTTGCTTTGAACACCTCGATGCTCCTGTAAAACGGGTAGGAATGAAACCAGTTGCCGCAGTAGCACATGCAGCAAGCATTGAAAATGTGGTATTACCTCAAAATGAAGATGTATTGAACGCAGTGCGAGAATTGCTTGCGTTTTAATGTTTCATTTAAGATTATATCGTTATAAAGCTTCCAAAATATTAAGGAACTCGGTTCTATGAAAATTGACATGGTAATGCCCCAAATGGGTGAATCAATCACAGAAGCCACAATCATTAAATGGCTTAAACAACCTGGTGAAAAAGTACAAAAAGATGAAGTTATCTTAGAGATCTCAACTGATAAAGTTGATTCTGAGATCCCGTCACCAGCCACAGGAATTTTAGCTGAAGTTCTTTTTAAGGAACAAGACGTGGTTCCAGTTAAACAAAAAATTGCAGTGATAGATACTGAAGCTTCAGCTGGTGCCAGTGTCTCTGCTCCAGTCAAAGAAGCAGCAAAACCTGTCGCTCCTCCTAGAATGGAAGTGCTCACACCTCCAGCCAGTGTGTCTGCGACACCTCAAACAAATGGCAATGGACATCAATCAAGTGATAAGTTTTATTCACCACTTGTAAAAACTTTGGCTGATAAACATGGAATTTCACTAGCTGAACTTGATGCTGTTCATGGATCAGGAGCTGGTGGACGCATCACTAAAGAAGACTTTAATCTGTACCTAGATTCAAGAGGTGCTTCTTCCGCAGCTTCTATGAGTACTGCTGGATCGATCTCTGGATCTGTTCCCATGCATTCTGCTCCAACTCAATCTTACCAAGCTCCTGAAGCTGTACGTAGTGCTCCAGCTCCGAGAATTGAAGTTCGTCAAGATTCTTCTGCTTCCAATACTGATGGCAATAAAATTGTCGTGATGGATAACATGCGTCAAGCAATTGCTGAACACATGGTAATGTCGAAGCGCACAAGCCCTCACGTTTACTCAGTTCAAGAAGTTGACGTAACGAATATTTCTAAGTGGCGTTCGGCTAAACAGAAAGAATTCTTAGACAAAGAAGGAGTAAAGCTAAGTTTCACACCTTTCTTTTTAGAAGCTGCCGTCAGAGGGCTAGTAAAGTTCCCTGAGATTAACGCAAGTGTTGATGGGAAAAAGATTATTCTTAAAAAGAACATCAACCTGGGTTGTGCAGTAGCACTTCCAAATAAGGGACTTATCGTTCCAGTTATTAAGCGCGCTGAGGAGAAAAACTTGGTCGGTATAGCAAGATCTCTTAACGAGCTTGCAGATAAAGCTCGTAATAAGAAACTCTCTCCTGATGATGTTCAAGGTGGAACATTTACAGTAACGAATCCAGGAGTCTTCGGAACTATAATTGGCTATCCAATTATCAATCAGCCTCAAGTTGCAATTCTAAGCCTTGGCGCAATTAAGAAGCGTCCTGTTGTCATTGATGACATGATCGCAATTCGGGATGTATGCTACTTAACTCTTTCATACGATCACAGAATTGTTGATGGTGGTCTCG
>JAWXBT010000106.1:0-11887 GCA_034440315.1 bacterium | reverse complement strand
ATCAGATCTAAAAACTCTACTGTGTTTAGATAGCTATCTTTTGGTGGATTGTTTCCATGAACACACATAGCCAGATCCTTGGTCATCTTTCCCGATTCCACGGTCTCGATACAGACCTGCTCTAAAGTTTTAGAGAAATTCATTAAAGCCTCGTTCTTGTCGAATTTACCTCGATAGTAAAGACCACTTGTCCAAGCAAAGATTGAAGCGATCGGATTTGTAGAGGTAGCCTCTCCTTTTTCATGCATTCGAAAGTGTCTGGTTACGGTGCCATGAGCAGCTTCTGCTTCAATAGTTTTGCCATCTTCAGTCATAAGCACAGACGTCATTAGGCCCAATGATCCAAAGCCCTGAGCCACTATATCTGACTGAACATCACCATCGTAGTTTTTGCAGGCCCAGATATATCCACCACTCCATTTAAGTGCCGAAGCAACCATGTCATCAATTAAGCGGTGCTCGTAGGTAAGCTTTCGTTTTTCAAATTCGGTCTTGAATTCCTTTTCAAATACTTCCTGAAAGATATCCTTAAAGCGACCATCGTATGCTTTTAAAATTGTGTTTTTCGATGAGAAATAAACAACTAGATTTTGAAGTAAGCCATAGTTAAAACAACTTCTAGCAAAACTTCGAATTGAATTGTCTTGGTTGTACATTGCAAGAGCAACGCCGCTACTTGGAAACTTATGGACTTCATGCTCAATAGGTGTGCTGCCATCTTCAGGAGTAAATTTTATAGTTAGCTTTCCTTTTCCAGGAACTATAAAATCAGTAGCTTTATATTGATCTCCAAAAGCATGTCGAGCAACAATAATAGGCTTTATCCAATGAGGTACTAATCTTGGAACATTTTTACAAACGATAGGCTCTCTAAAAACTGTGCCATCTAAAATATTCCTAATGGTGCCATTTGGAGACTTCCACATTTTTTTTAATTTAAATTCTTTTACGCGAGCTTCATCTGGTGTGATGGTGGCACATTTGACTCCAACGCCATATTTCTTAATAGCTTCAGCCGCATCGATGGTTATTTTATCTTCGGTTGCATCGCGATTCTGAATGCCAAGATCATAATATTTTAGATCTATATCTAGATAGGGAAGGATTAACTTATTTTTGATAAATGACCAGATAACTCTAGTCATTTCATCACCGTCAATTTCTACTAATGGATTTGATACTTTAATTTTATTCATCGTTATATAAGATAGTTAGAAAAGATTTTTTTTACCACAGAGAGTAGCCTGTCCACAGAAAAAAATCAGAGAAAAATCAGAGAAAAATGAGAGCAAAATATTGCCCAACAGAACCCCACTAGCAAAAAAATTCTTCATATTTAATAACCTACAACTTTAAGTTACTTAAACAAATCTTAAATGATAACAATTACTTACTAAATTTAACCCCTTGCTCAAAAGACAACGGGTCTATACTTGTATATTGGGATTGGGATGTCCCATTAAACACAAAGACGACACATAAGATATTGAAATTACTATATTTTTAACAGGAGTTTCCTGTTGGAATGTATTGTCCTTAAGGAGCAGAGATGAATAGGAAGCTTTTAGCCGCGACAGTGGCCGCCACGATTTTCTTTTTTGGTCGTTTAGCCTTCGCTATTAATATTGATGATTTTGATAATAACCAGTTAGTTGAGGCAGTCGGTGTCTCAACTTCCTTTTCTCTTTTGTCACCTGGTTTATGCATCGGGGGCACGAGAACCTTTAAGGCTCAGGTAACTTGAAGCTTACTGTTGACATAGTTCAAGGATATTTGACACATTCTCAAGATGCCGAGGTTAGAGGCATTTCTACTATTACCTGGGATGGAAACTCAGAGTTCCTTACTTTAGATCCAACTTCAATGCCCGCTGTAGATTTTTTTCAAGATGGTGGAGGAAGTATTTTAGTTGATATTCTTTCTTACGATCAAGCTGCGCCACTTAATCTAACAATGATTGTTTATGATGCTTCTGATCCTTCAGGAAATAAATATTCTGTTGCATTAAAATCCTTAACATCTCCATTCTCTGGAGTATTGGAATATGTATACGCTCAAGGGCAGAGTGAGTTTACAGTTGCTGGTCCAAATGGAGCTGCTGACTTTAGCCAGGTCGGTGCTATTCAATTGATTATTGATGGATCTGAGGTTCCTGCTGCGGATCTAGCTTTTGCAGGAATTCAAACTGACGGTTTATGTAATTTTTTCCCCGATCAAGAGGGTAGAGTTATTGATGAGTGTGGTGTCTGTCAGGGAGATAATTCAAGTTGTGCAGGTTGCGATGGAGTACCAAATAGTGGACTAGTTTACGATGTATGTGAAGTCTGTGGCGGCAATGGTCAAAGTTGTCTCGGTTGTGACGGAGTTCCGTTCTCAGGAAAAGTTTTAGATTTATGTGGAGTTTGTGGCGGTAATAATTCCGGCTGTCAAGGTTGTGATGGAATTGTGAATTCTGGAAAAGTTCTTGTTCTTGTGGCGTTTGTGATGGTGACGGACAGTCGTGTGTGAGCTGTGAGGATGTAAACATATTTGAGACCCAAGTTTCTTTAGATGCAACTGCAAAAGCTCAAGAATTTATAGTTAGAGCTGCTCTTAAATTATTAGGTAAGATTGGTTCCAATATAGGTAAGGATTTTACAAGTTATATAGCCAAGAACAAAGCTGCGGCGCACACCTTACAAATTGACAACTGGGAATTGTCCTGGAGTTTGCCAACCGTTATTAATAGTTGCTCGGGGAATCCCGTATGTATAACAACAAGTAACGAGGCTACTCTTTCTGTATATACCTCTCAGGCAACCGAGATTTATAATATTGCTAGAAAAGCCATTAAGAAAGCTCGTAAATTAGATTCAGGATATTATTCCAAGAAACTTAATGAATATGCTAAGGGTGCAAAAGATCGTTACGATGAAGCAATCTCATTGGTTGGCGTAGTCCCAGTTTTGAATTTTCAATGTGGCTAGTTATATAGCTAGACTTTCGAAAATGAATTTGTCGATCTAGAATTAAAGCTCCTATTTTTTTATGGAGTTAATTCATGACTAATAAAGCCAATCGTTTTTTACTGATTGCATTGATAATGCTCTGCATTTTGAACACGGGTTGTTCAAGTACGGATAGTTCCAGTAGTGATAATGAAGATACGGTAGCCCTGCATTCAGGTGAGATCTACACTTTAGATTGCGGTGTTGTTAAAGACGGCCTTTTGCAAAATCCAATTGATCCACTTCAAGGAGAAGAAATTCTAGGAATATCTTTTATTGACTCAAGATCCGCCATTGTTGATATCTTAGGTGGTCAAAGATTAGTTCAACTTTTAGGCTTAGCCGATCAAGGCTTTAGCCCTTCAGCAATTGAATCTCTACTTAATTCTTTTGCTTCAAGAAAGCTGTATCTATTTAGAGAAAGTGAAGGCTGTAGTGTGACATTCGAAGGTGGTGGACTTGGAACTAAAGGTAACATTGTGACTGCCAACGGAGTTAGTTTAGTTGAAGAAGTAATTCGATCTGGTAATTCGGGAGATATTGTAACAAGTGGTACTTGCGGGGAAGCTGCTATAGCTTCTTGTTATGTAGCGCTACAGGAAACATTCACACCTGAAAGACCAGTATCTGCCGGAGAAATGAGAAATTTTCTTTGGAAACCAAGAGCTGAAAGTACTTTCAATTTTGGTTTGCCAATTATTCATGTTAATCCATCTTCCGATGTTTACGTAAATGGCGAGATTGTAAAAGATTTTGGACCTGGAAATGGTCGCGCTGTAACAGCTAGGTTGTTTAGGAATTGTAGCGCTTATGCTGGGGCCAAAGTTGAAGTGTTTCAGCCCGGAACAAGGATTCCATACACACACAATGGATTGCCGTATGTAATAATCAGTAATCCATGTGACCGTTTGGAATTTGATTAAAAATAGTTATCAATCATAACTTTTCGTAGAGAAAGGGGTCGCTATATGCGATCCCTTTTTTTTTGTTAGGACATATTATCTTAAATTATAAGAATCATTCTTAAATTATACTCTTAATATATTGATAGGCTGTTAATATTAAGTAGGTGACACTCAGAGTCGACAATTTATAGTAACTTTCAAAAGTCTTTGCCGAAAAGAAAAGGCTTTAGAAAGTTACGATCCCGCGGAGGGATAATAAATAGTGTTTTTCATTTTTAAAAATCATAACTAACCCAAAGGGTTAACAAGAAAAAAGATTTAACTTAGTCTCCATTGCCATATCTTGTGATTCGGCAAAGACTTTTGAAAAACACTATAGTTATCCCAATTTTGGAATTACTAGAGACTTTTAATAAGTTTTGCAAAATATAATTTGTGAGGTTTAAGGTTGTTTAAGAGATCTGAGCGGATTCTAAGAGTAACCTGGCTTTTAATCTTGCTCATAGTATCGCCGTCAGTAGTATTAGCCGATTCTCCTTTGATTGATAGCAGTGCAATTCTTATAAATAGAAAGTATACAAAAAAATTTCAAAATGCTTCATTAGTAAAAGCAGAGTTGTTCAATTCAGGCATAGGATTTGTAGAGTTTTCCTCGGCATCGGCAATTAAAATTAGATTAGGCCAGAAAGCCCAGAGTCGTTTAGTACGCCTCGAAAGTGAAGGTCAAAATCCTTGTAGAATTTATAGAAGACTTTCATTAAAGCAAAATCGAAAAATTGAAAAAGGTGAAAAGGTCGGGAATCTTAGTCGCTTTCTATCCTTTTCTCTTAATAGGTGTAGTCCTGACTTTCAAGTAAAAGCAGAAATTTATCCTGATGATAATTATTTTCAAGATCCATATTTATGGGGAATGAAAGATGGAGTTGCGGGTTCGGGAGCAGTAAATGCGTGGAATTATACTACTGGTAGTAAAAATGTAGCAGTTGTCATTATTGATACTGGAATCGCCGTGCTTCATCCTGATCTAATTGCAAATTTAGGAGTAAATCCCGGTGAAATAGCGGATAACGGAATTGATGATGATAACAATGGTTACATTGATGACGTTAACGGAATCAATGCAATTACAAGTAGTGGTAATCCAAATGATGATAATGGTCACGGTACTCATACTGCTGGAACTATTGGAGCAGTAGGTAATAATACTTCTGGGGTCGCAGGTATAAATTGGAATATTTCACTATATGGTTGTAAATTTTTATCTTCTTCTGGAAGTGGTTTTACTTCAAATGCAGTTTTGTGTGTAGATTGGGCAACTAAATTAAAAACAGATAATGGAGTTGATATAATCGCAACTAATAATTCTTGGGGTGGAGGTGGTTATTCCTCTGCTTTAGATGCTGCGATTGCTCGTGCAAATGATGCTGGTATTCTTTTCGTGGCTTCTGCGGGAAACAGGGCAGCTAATATTGATGTAACACCCACATATCCTGCCACATATGATCAAGATAATATTATATCAGTTGCGGCAATCGACATACAGGGCAATTTAGCTAGCTTTTCTAATTTTGCTGCTATTGCTGTTGATATCGCCGCACCTGGAGTTGAGATCTTAAGTACTTATCCGTCCCGAGGAGAGAGCTCGATTAATTATACTTATGGATATATGTCTGGTACTTCAATGGCAGCTCCGCATGTGACAGGAGCTCTGGGACTTCTTGCTTCTGTTAATTCTAGCTTGAGAGGTGCCTCTTTAAAAGGAGCACTTTTAGATAATGCAGGCACTTTAACATCATTAAATGGCAAAGTTCATAACTCAGCATATCTCAGAGTTGATTCATCCATGGCAGCTATTGCTGTAATGCCGTCGCCATCACCAAGTCCTACTGTCGAACCTTCTCCTTCGCCGTCCATTACGCCGACTCCTACGCCAACACCAGTAATTTCACCTTCTCCAAATCCTACGGTATCTCCGACGCCAAAGAGAAAAAAGAAAATAAAACCAACTCCAACTCCTAAGCCAAAGAAAAGAAAAAAGATTTAACTTAGTCTCCATTGCCATATCTTGTGATTCGGCAAAGACTTTTGAAAAACACTATAGCGATTGAAATAAACCAGTTGTGAAATAAAGTTTCCACAAAATATATCGTTATAAAGCCGAGGGCAGTGAGGCAAAAAAGTAAATATCAAGTGACAAATAATTAACAAGCCTTTAGACGAGAAAGGCATCTGTAAATAATTAATCTACTTTCAATTCAATTTCGCTATGTTATTTTGTCACTTGATATAGACGGTTTTCAAGATCGGTAATCAGTTCGTCAAAATGACTGATAGTAGCTTCAATGGGTTCTGGGGAGGTTAGGTCTACTCCGGCATCTTTTAAGAGATGAAGTGGGGGTTTTGAGCAGCCGCCCTTAAGAAAACTAAGAAACTTCTCTCTTTCTAAGTCCCCACCTTTTAGAACCTTTCGTGAAAGAGCTACTGCTGCTGCAATTCCAGTTGCATATTTGTAAACATAGAAAGCAGAATAAAAATGTGGAATTCTCATGCCGCCCAAATCACTCATGTCAGTTTGATTTACTGAATCGCCCATGTATTTTGTCATAAGATCTTTGTAGATTCCGCGAAATATATCAACGGTTAATGGCTCATTCCTTTCGGCCCTTTCGTGAATTTCCTTTTCAAATTCAGAATACATGACTTGTCTGAACATTGTGGCATTAATCTCATCAATTTGATGAGTAATAATGTAGGCTTGAAGAGCAGGATCTTTAATTTTTTTATTCACTAAATAATGAGAAAGGAGTTGTTCGTTGAAAGTCGAGGCTACTTCAGCTGAAAATTTTGGATAATCATGATCTTGATAGGGTTGAGCTTTATTAGAAAAATATGTGTGCATGGCGTGACCAGCTTCGTGAGTCAACGTAAATACATCGTCAATAGATTCTTCTTTGAAATTCATTAAAATAAATGGATGAGAATCATAGCAACTTGATTGGTAAGCCCCAGATCGCTTGCCTTCATTTTCATATCTATCAACCCAGCGGTTTTTTAAGATTCCATTATATAGTGCAGAAGTATATTCCTCTCCTAAAGGTGATAGTGAGTCACGGATTACTGTACAGGCTTCATCGTAGCTGTGATTTACTTTTAAGTTTTTAATTAATGGAACTAAAGTGTCGTAAAATTCAAGCTTCTCTAATCCTAAAATCTTGGCCCTAAGTTTATAATATCGATGAGGTACGTGAATGTTTTTTGATACAACTTTAATAAGATTTTCATAAACTTCGCGACTTACCTCATCAGGAAAAAGAGCCAAATCTAAAGCAGATTTATATTTTCGAACCTTTGCTACAAAGACATCCCTTTTAACTCCACTAGTTAGTGTTGCAGCGATTGTGTTTTTATGTGCCTCATAAACACTTGTATATTTTATGAAAGCTTCTTTCCGAATTGCACGATTTTCTGATCTTAAAAAAGAAGCATAGGTGCTATGGGTTAAGGACCTCTCTTGGCCATCTTCGATAATGCTACCAAATTTAAAATCCGCATTCGTTAATTGAGAAAATATACTGTTCGCAGAAGACATTACTTCGGTCGCTTCAGCTAGCAGCGTCTCTTCTTTTTCAGAAAGAGTATGTGGTTTATACTTGACGATCTCTCTTACTAAACGTGAATATGGCTTTAACGAGGAATCATTCAGGAAACTTTCCAATTTTTTATCATCAATAGATAGTATTTCCGGTCTGATGTAGCTTGTAGCTGAAGAGAGTCGACCGTAAAGATTTAAGGTTTTTTGTTGTAGGCCTTGATTGATGGCATTGCCAGTATCTTGATCGGAAATCATATGTGAGTAGGCATAGATTTTTTCGAATAACCTATATGATTTTAGATATGTTTCGAGTCCGATTTTAAAAGTCAGAATAGATTCAGAAAATGACCCTTTAAATTTCTGAACTTCTTCAATGCTTTTTTCAGATTCTACATATGCCTTTTCCCAATCAGATTGGGTTTTAAATATACTACCTAAATTCCAGGTATCTGATTCTATAACTTCCGTACGTTTTTTTTGGATCATGTTATTTTCTTAAATAATAAAACATTGTGTATTTCGTTTATTAATTCATATCCCTTGAGATCGTTTTTGTAATTTCTATCGAAACTTTTTCTTTCTAAAAGCACAACCGGAGGAGTCCCAGTTAAAATAAGTTTTCTAATCTCGTTTCGTGAGATTATTTTATATTTTCGACGTTCCTTTTTATTAATTTTATTACCTATTTTCCAGCCAAAATGATTCTCTAGCCCAGGTGTTGAAATGGCATGAGAATCTACTAGGTATCCAGGCCATTCCGCCAATACTTCTTGACCAGGCAAGGAAATATGATCAATTGCTTTGGCAATGCTTTTCAAAGCTACAAGGGTTTTATCTGAAGCTTCATTTATTCCGACTCCGATAACTCCTTTGCCACTTTTTGTGTAGCTGATGAGATCTTTCTTAGTGGCAGATAGATGAAAAAAGGAAATTATTAAAACAATTAAAACCAAGAAATAATTTTTAAAATATTTGTGCTCAGTAATAATGGAATCAGAGAATAGTTTTAGAAAAGCAATAGTTTCAATAATCAAAAATGGCATTAACGTGCAGAAATACTGAACATATGATGGTGTAGGAGTTATGTTAATCGCAAAAAGTAGAGCGATGATAAGTAAGGCCAGGGTTGGAATCTCTTTTTTTATAAAGCAAATAGTGGCACTTAGAATACATATCCAAATAAAAAATGGAAATTGAAAACCTGAAAATTGTTGAGTATCTCTCAAGCCCGTTACGATTCGTGCAATTGTAATTTTTGCTTGCAGAGCACTTTCAAAATTTCTACTCGAGCGAATCATGTGATAGCCCAGATTGTTGAACCAAAAAACCTCAAAATCTTTAAATGCTAGATAAAATACGGGCAGTAAGGCAATCAATGTTCCGCTAATAAACCCGATTATTTCCGATTTCTTTTTGCCTAAAAGAAAAAGTGGCATAAGACCTATAAAAAAGAATCTCACATCAACAGAAAGTCCAAAAAGAACTCCGGCAATTAAGTATTTATTCTTATTTTCTAGTTTACTTGTAGTTAAGAGATAGGTTGAGAAGAGCAGGAGTGTAGAAAGGGTAAATGTTTTTGAAGTTACAAACCAAGCAAAAGTCAGTGTAGAGCTATTAAATATAAAGGTACCGAAGACGGCCCAATAAATACCATATCTTGAATTTAGACGATAAAATAAAAGAGTAGATAGAATTGCAGCAAGGAAGCTTGAAAACAATCTTGAACTTTCCCAGATTAGAGATCCTTGAGAAGAAGACAATAGTTTAGCAAGTGGATAGAAAATCCAATTTCCAATTGCATAAACATAGGGCAGTAGAGGCATTTGAGGGTAAAAAAAATCTAAGTAGGGATAATTTCCGTTAGATACTAGTTTTGAAGCCAATACGTAAAAGCCTTCATCCCCTGCTACAAGGCGTAAAAGAGAAACTTTGGCAAAAAAAGCAAAGCTTAAAATGAAGATAATGGGATAAGAAAATTTAATTCGTGACATTTATACTAATAACTTTTCTGATATAATGGTTGAGTTACGCTTGGCAGTATCTATTACTTAGATGTAGAATAGAAGTGATGATAGTATTCATCCAGTGGTATATTTAGACATGAAAGAAATTAATCTTACCTTGGGCGTTTTATTTGGATTGGCAGGACTTAGTGCTTTAGTTTTTTTGCTAAAACCTGTCCTAATGGCACTGTTGCCATTGTTTAGTAGCAGAACTTCCAATCTTAATCCTAAAACTTTTCAAGAACAAAGAAAGATTAATAAATATCAAAAATCAATTGATGAACTTGATGCCATAATAGCCCAGGGAGATTTTAGTAAGGCTTTGGATGATTTTCAAGAAGCTTTTATTTTGGATCATGTCTCAGGCAAACGCTCGCTGATAGATGTTGTTAAGGCTCATAATCTTTCCTTACTTGAAAGACTTTTGGTTCTATCAGAAAAAATGTCTCAAAAATTTGTAACTTTACCTGATCTTGAAAGTTTAGTTTTAGATAGAGGGCGGCTATTAGATCTTTATTTTGATAGTTCTTTGTTACGAGACAAAATTAAAGAAAAGCACAAAAGAGAAGGTAAGTCCGACAATTCTAAAAACAATGAAGAGTACGAAATGAAGATTGATGAGCTAGGTCGGGATATTGAACTAAATGCTCAATCTATTAGAGATGAGATAAGAATTATAATTGTTGCTGCTCGTAGAAGTAAAGGCAGTCCTGTTAATTACCATTAAACATAGTTGGCAATGGTAATCATTTTAAATCAAAATAAAAACTACTTCGCTCTATCCAAAACTTCGGGTCTACACTCTGTGATTCTTGCGAATTCTCAAGGAAATTCTGTAGCTCAATGGTTGATTGATGCCGATCCAAAAATGAGGGAAGTTGGGTTAAAACCGGAAGATGGAGGATTGATTAACCGCCTTGATTTTGAAACAAGTGGTGTCTTGGTTGCTGCCAAAAATAGGCAGGCCTGGCTAGAGGGTCGAAAAGCCTTTAGCGAAGGAAAGGTAAGAAAAATATATACTGCAATTTTGGATGGAAGATTTGAAGGGAAACTAGAAATCCAGAATTATATTGGCACTCCTAATCGGGGAGCAAAAAAAGTTAAAGTTTATAAAGAACAACCAGCTAAAAGAGAAAGAGCGAATTTAGCAATCTCTATATTCGAGAGTCAGCGATATGATGCACAATTGGATGTGAGCTGGGTGAGTATCGAAATAAAAACTGGACGGAGGCATCAGATTCGAGCACATGCAGCATTTATTAAGCATACAATTATTGGTGATAAGCTCTATGGTTCATTGAGATCTCTTAAGGAAATATTGCCGCAGGAAGAGAGGGAGTTTTTTCTACACTCAGCCCACTTGAGTTTTTATGACTCCATTAGTAAGGAAGAATTCTCAGCAAATGATATTGGAGTTGAAATATGAGATTCAAAAAAATTATTATTGTTTTATGTTTATGTTTTATTTATGGATGCGCACCAAAGATTATTATTCAACCTCGATTAAAGACTCTTATCTCTGACTCTAATACTCAAGATCTTTCTTGGTATTCTTGTAGGTTTCAATTTGCTTGGCCTGACAAAGAAAAAGATGCAGATCTTTCTAGCGATCTTTTGCTAGCACATGCTGTGCTTAAACCCGTTATTTTAAATAACAATGTAGATATCTCTTTATGGCGTTTTCACCGTCGAGCAGTGAATGATCAAGTTGGTCATGAGTTTAGTTTTATATTTTACTCAAGTAAGAAAGGTGCGGATTCAACTTTTGTAGAGATTAGTCAAAACAAACTTTTGACTCAGGCTGTCTCAGAAGGTTTAATCACAAATTATACTTGTGGAGCTCCACAGGTCGGAGATAACTCAAAATTAGAAAGTCTTAGCGACAAACACTGGGATATTGTCCTTCAAAGAAACTGGCCAATTTATGCTATGGGAGCAAGTTCACTCTGGCTTGGGTTAGTTTCGGAATCATTTGAGGATACTAAAACTGAAGATCCTAATATCAATGACTTGCTGCTTGCATATAAAAAAGCAAACCAAAAAGTTACAAAGATCTGGAATGTTGAGGCAAGTCACGCTCTTTTGCATCACTTAAATGCAATTTTTGGTTATGAGCCTCTTACTTTAAGGAAAATGAATTTTTAGTTTTGTCACTATTTAAAGCTCATTAATAATTCGAGTTAACTGAGTGTCTGGCACAGCGCAATCTGGTATGTGATTGCACCAAGAGTTGCTCCATGAATACATAGCGGGCCTGTTGCGAAACTCTCTCCTACTGCAAAAAGAGATCTTTGGCCTGCAACTTCGTCAGTCATCGAGAGAAAATCCTCAACATATCCCAGTGGATATGCTTGCGGTTTTCTCTCTCGATTTCCTCGTCTCGGCTCAAATCTCTCTTTT